>CAYGCZ010000031.1:0-3151 GCA_964348495.1 uncultured Candidatus Saccharibacteria bacterium | reverse complement strand
TATATATTTAAAAAAGTCAAGTATTTTAGAGAGGAGAAACGTTACATTTTGCGTTACAATGCCTCTATGAACGAGCAGAAAGGGCACCTCCATCCTCTCACCATCCTCATGCGCGAGGCGGCGGAGATATTTTCATCGATGGGCTTTGCTGTGGCGCTTGGTCCCGAGGCCGAGACGGAGTATTACAACTTTGACGCGCTCAACATTCCCGCGCATCATCCCGCGCGTGATATGTGGGATACGTTTTGGCTCAAGCCGCGTGAGGCGGGTACCCTCTTGCGCACCCACACCTCGCCGGTGCAAATCCGCTACATGGAAGAGCACGAGCCACCGATCCGCATCATCGCGCCGGGCAAGGTCTTTCGCTATGAGGCGACGGACGCCACCCACGAAGCCCAGTTCTATCAACTCGAAGGGCTCATGGTTGGCAAGGATGTCTCACTCGCACACCTCAAAGGCGTCTTGGAGCACTTCTTTGAGCAATTTTTCGGCACCTCCATGAAAGTGCGCATGCGTCCGAGCTATTTTCCTTTTGTCGAGCCGGGAGTGGAGGTTGATATGTCGTGCTTCAAGTGCTCTGGCTCAGGATGCGGTGTGTGCAAGCAGACGGGTTGGATAGAAATCGGCGGCGCAGGAATGGTGCACCCTAAGGTATTGCAAGCGGGGGGTATTGATCCGCGACGCTGGCAGGGCTTCGCTTTTGGCATGGGTGTCGACCGCCTCGCCATGCTCAAGTACGGCATCGACGACGTGCGCCTTATGTATACGGGTGATCTTCGATTGGTCAATCAATTTTAATATGAAGGTAAGTTATAACTGGCTTCAAACCTATTTCAAAGAGCCGTTACCCGCTCCCCAAGCGGTGGCGGAGGTTTTGACGATGCACTCCAACGAGGTTGAGGGTATTGAGTATGTGAGTGATGATGCGGTGATCGACATCAAAGTACTTCCCAACAGGGCGCACGACCTTCTCTCTCATGAAGGAGTTGCTCGCGAGGTCGGGGCATTGCTCGAAAGAGAGGTGGCTGTGCCGATGTATCCCGCGCTCGCATCACTGCCTCACGCGACATCGCTTGCTGTAGAATTACTCGACTCAAAACGCTGCTTGCGCTATAGCGGTGCTGTGATACGCGGCGTGAAGGTCGGCCCGTCTCCCGCATGGCTTAAAGAGCGTTTGGAGGTGCTCGGCCAGCGAAGCATCAACAACGTCGTGGACATCACCAATTACGTCCTCCTCGCCACCGGCCAGCCCCTGCATGCGTTTGATGCCGGCAAACTCGCGAAAAGGGACGGTATGTGGCGCATCGCTGTAGGAGCGGGGGAGGGTGATGAGCCGTTTCTTGCCCTCGATGAAAAGACCTATCCGCTCGTCGCGCATGACCTCCGGATCATAGATGCAAACACTGGCACGACCTTGGCGCTCGCCGGCGTGAAGGGCGGTATGGCGGCACGCGTGGATGAGGCGACGACTGACATCATTCTTGAAGCGGCGACGTTTGAGCCGACCGGTATCCGTGCGACATCGTCGCGGCTCAAACTGCGCACCGATGCATCGGTACGCTTTGAAAACGAGCTCACCCCCGAGCGCGTGGCACATGGCATGGAGATGGCGGCGGCCCTTATTCAAGAAGAGGCTGGTGGTATGCTTGAAGGGGTGATTGATAGCTACCCCAAGCCCACGTGGCACTACAAAGTCGGTGTCTCGCTCTCAGAGATCAATTCTTTTTTGGGTACCACGCTCACCAGCGAAGAAGTCGCGGCCCTCTTTGATCATCTCGGTTTTTCATACACGATTATCTCGCCTTTTGAATACATACCTCACGCGGCACGATTACTCGCGGGCAAGCCGTATCGCTATGGCGCGAGTGTTACCTATGATGCGCCGGAGGCATTCGACTGTTCATCGTTTTCTGCCTATCTCTATACAGAAGCAGGGGTCGCAATACCGCGCATGGCGGTTGATCAGTTTGTCTACGGCACGCCGATTGACGGGGCTGACATACGCCCGGGTGATCTTATCTTTTCCAATACCGGCGAAGCAAAACGCAAAATTGATTTTACGAGTATTGAATATCGTCCAGAAACGTCTGTCCCCTCCGGAGTTGATCACCTCGGCATCTATCTGGGCGGGGGAGAGATTATTCATGCTACGGAGGAGGGTGGCAAGGGTGTGGTGATTGAGAAGATTGCTGAAGCATCGCGTTTCAAGAATATTGTCGGCTATCGGCGTATGGCAGGTGATGAAATGCGCTTTGTGGTTACCGTGCCGCACGAGCGCTTGGATATCCGCATCAAAGAAGACCTGATCGACGAGATTGGCCGTATCTATGGCTATGAGAATATCCCTTCTCTTCTGCCCCATAAGGATGACCCTGCGCCGGTGATCAATAAAGAATTTTTTATCGCGCAACGCGTGCGCGACATTCTGACACGCATGGGCTTTTCGGAAGTATATACTTACACCTTCCGAAAAAACGGCGAGCGGGAACTGCAGAATCCGCTCGCCGAGGGCAAGGAGTTCTTGCGCGTGGACTTGCGCGGGGGTGTGGCGGAAGCGCTTGCTTTCAATGCACAGTATGCCGAGCTCTTGTGCCGCGATACACTCAAGGTCTTTGAGATCGGAACAGTCTTTTCGCATGGCGGGGAATCTCTTTCTTTGGCGATCGGGGTGAAAACACCAAAGCCCAAGAAGAAGTCACTGACGGATGATGAAATACTCGCTGATGCGGTGCGTGCTCTTGCCAATGCGTTGCGTGTAGAACTGCCCATAGGCGAAGCGATTCGCGATGGCATCTGGGAAATACCTTTTTCACATATCGTCGAGAAGATGCCTGGTATGGCAGGCATGGAAACGCGTGATGAGGGGTATGAAGCGCCTGCAGAGGTTCGCTACCGGCCTATCTCGCCGTACCCCTTTGTCCTGCGCGATATTGCACTCTTTGTGCCCGATACTCTCCCACCTGAAGCGGTGATGGCGCGTATTACGCACAGTGCCGGCAACCTTCTCGTCGCCAGCCGTCTCTTCGACGAGTACCGCAAGGACGGCCGCGTTTCCTACGCCTTCCGCCTCGTCTTTCAATCGCATGAAAAGACACTGACCGATGAGGAGGTGGGGGGGGTGATGGAACACATAACCGCGACGGCGCAGGAA
>CAYGCZ010000030.1:0-3381 GCA_964348495.1 uncultured Candidatus Saccharibacteria bacterium | reverse complement strand
GCGGCACCAGCAAAAAGCTCTTGCGCGCGCAAGGTGTCAACAAACGCAATGAGCGAGGTTCGATCGTTGGCAATACCACTGACCGTCAGCTGGGCGACACCATCGGGAGCCTGGTAATACATGCCCATGATCCGGATCTGCGGCGTCTTGAGGGAAGTTACGAGCGAGAAGAGGTCGGTTACGCCCTGTCCGCCGTCATCCTCCGCGAGGATCTCCTCCTCGCGGAGCGTGCGGCGGGCATCCGCAACAAAAGCGGAGCGTTCACTTCCTCTTGCCGCACCGCGCACCTCGGCAAGGCGCATCTGCGCTTCATCCCGCTTAAGCGACGACAAGAAGAGCGATGGAAGAGAGAGCGCCACAGCGATGCACAAAACAATGGCAAGGATGGCCAGGAGAGCGACACTCAAGCGGGCGCGGTAGATGGAGCGCACCTCTTTCTTTTCGGGTAAGGGGAGAAGATTGATCATGAGCGTACTCAAAACTATTCGCGGCGCAATGCCAGACCGAGCGCGGTTGCATAGCGCAAGGCGTGATTGCGAGGGATCTTCGGCACATAGTCGTCGAAGGAACACACATTGACCCAAGGGTTGGCCAAGTGCACCGGCACATTGATATTGAAACTCACATATTCGCGCAGACCGGGCACGTTGGCCTCACCCCCGCACACCATGACCGACTCGACGGGCCGTGTGGTGCCGGTGCGCGCACTTTTGGTGGTGTTCCAATAGAGTATGCGACGATTTATCTCATCGGAGAGCACGGAGACGATGGGGGCGAGTGCCATGTACATCGACCTGTCCCCTTCGCGGATCAGGAGGCCTTCGTGCTCCTTCTTGTCTCGCGCATCCTTCGTGGAGAGTTTGAAGTTTTTAGCAATAGCATCGGTCAGCAGATCGCCTCCGACATTCGCTGTCGAGGTAAAGCGCACACTGCCATCACGCACGATGGAAAAACCCGTCCGCGAGGCGCCAATATCGACAATCATCGTCGTCTCGCACGATCCTTCCTGCATCACACTCCGTGCCAACGCCTGCGCCTCAAGTTCAAATGAAAGCGGCATGAGACCCGTGTCGCGAAAAATCTCGCGATAAGATACTACCGTATCCCGAGGCATCACAGAGACATTCACTCGCAAAACGTCCTCCGGCGGCGTGCAGGGAGGAATCTCGTAATCAAAAATCGCCGTCGCCGGATCAAGGGGTACGTATCCCTCCAACTGAAGATGAATACTCTCGCGAATCTCGGCTGTGGAAACGCGGGGCATCTCCATCTGCACCAAATACCCCTTCTCCTCCGGCAGAGAGGCGCGGACGAACGAGAGGTTGTAGGCGCGAGCGATGCCGCGCAAAACGGAGCGCACGCCCTCGGGATTTTTGACGACGCCGTCGACGATGTACCCTTCCGGCACCGGCTCATTGCCGTAACGGCCCAAAGAAAAATAACCATCGTGCCGCACCAACTCGGCAATATGCACCGAGCGATCTGAGATATCAATGCCTGCGGCCGGCATCTGCACGAAGTGCGGCGGCGGGAAGAGGCGGAGAAAACGGCTCGTGTGAGGCATCCCTTTCAGTATAGCATTCCGTAGCCCTCGCCCGCCCGGGTAATGCACATCTACTTAGGACTCGGGATCCTAAGTTCACTTAGGATCCCGAGTCCTAAGTAGAGTCCTAAGTAACTTACCCGACCTGACTGCCGGGCGGCAACGGTGAAGCGGGGTGCAGGAGTGAGAGGCGGCGGCCATCGGGTGTCTCGGCGCTCGCGGCGAGAATCATACCGCGGCTCTCGATACCGCGTATCGTACGCGGCTCCAAATTGGCGAGGACGGGTATCTGCACGCCGACGAGTGTCGCCGGATCGGCGACATATTCGGCAATGCCGGCGACCAATTGACGCGGCTCCCCCTCTTGGAGATCGATCATGAGGCGCAACAATTTACGCGTCTCCGGCACCGGCTCTGCGGATAGTATCGTGCCGATGCGAATGTCCATTTTTGCAAAATCGTCGTAGGTGATCATGATGCAGTAGGAATTAGGAATTAAGAATTAAGAATTATGGTGCTGTGTATCCAAAAAACTCTGCAACATGATGGCCGCCGCCGACGCATCCTCCATCCCCGGCTTGCGGTAGTGGTAGGCCTCGACGGTCGTCAAGAACTCGGGGTGAAAGATAATGGGCAGACCTGTTGCCCCGCCTAACGCCTCGGCAAAAACCCTGATCTTGCGCATCACCGGATTATCCTCGCGCTTGTAGTTCAGTGATTCGCCCATGACCACCGTCCCCACTCCCTCCGCCGCGCAGAGCTCCTTCACGCGCCCCACGGCCATCTCATCGTTCTCCACGACACTGTGCGCAAAGGCAAACCGCCCCTCCTCGTCGGAGAGGGCGACGCCGATATGCCGTTCGCCGTAATCAATGCCGAGATACCTCATAGCATGAAGTATACCGTAGTCGGTATGGAGTAGGTAGCGTGGCGCACCGCCGGCCATTGATACCCGACCCTTCATCCTCTATACTGTACGGTATGGAACCCATCGCAACCACCTCCGCGACGACTCTCTACGCCAACCACGTTCTGATCTTCTTCGCCTTCTACATGCTCTGGACGCTCCCTTGGAAAGGGTGGGCGCTCTGGAAGGCGGCGCGCCTCGGCCATCGCACATGGTTCGTCGTCCTGATGGTGGTCAATGTGATCGGCGTCATCGACATCTTCTATATCTTCGCCATCGCCCGCAAGGCGGAAAAGGCCGAGCGAGGACAATTTGACGGGCCGCGACAGTAAGTCCGGTATCAGAGCCGCCGCAAGGCGGTTTTCTTGCGCCAAAGGTGAAGATTGAGTATAAATGACTGACACCTTGATAGTGTATGGCCTATAGGAATATGAGCGGAGGAGTGGCTGAGTGGTTTAAGGCGGCGGTCTTGAAAACCGTTGAGGGGTAACTCCCTCCGCGAGTTCGAATCTCGCCTCCTCCGCTGATATTCTTATCACCAAAAACCGACTATTTTTTCACCGATGCGCTATACTTACGTTACGGGGGTGATTAACATACAAAGCCCATGTTCTCATACAAGTACAAGCGCGGGGTCGCCTGGTGGGTTGTGGTCATCATCATCGCTGTCGTCATCGCGGCCGGCTTGATCGCCGAGGAGGCGGCGGACGACGATAACGAAGACACGACGCAGAACGACAATCAGACGCAGTTGTGTCCGAGCTATTGTCTCCTTTTTGCGGAGCTCGAATGCGGTAGCAACAAACTCGTCGGCGGATGCTTCGGTGTCTGGGATTGCGACGACGGCGTCGCGAATCCGTGTCAGTAGACATGGTACAAAAAGGCCGCCCCCATGGGGGCGGCCTTTTTGGTGTTGTGATCGCATCAGAGG
>CAYGCZ010000029.1:0-5928 GCA_964348495.1 uncultured Candidatus Saccharibacteria bacterium | reverse complement strand
GCGTAGCTATGTCGGGAATGGATAACCTCTGAAAGCATCTAAGAGGGAAGCCAACTTCAAGATTAGGAATCGTTTGAGGACCCTAGGAGATGACTAGGTTGATAGGCTTCAGGTGTACGCGCAGTGATGCGTTGAGCCGAGAAGTACTAATTCTCCGAAGGTATGTATTAGGAAATTCGAATGTCACTGACGTTCAATGCGACTACATTATACTAGGATCGTTTGAATACTCTGTGTTGGTGGTTTGACGCGGTGGTCACACCTGTTCTCATTCCGAACACAGAAGTTAAGCGCCGTAGTACCGATGATACTCTTCAATGGGGAAAGTAGGTAATCGCCAGCACAGAGTATTCAAACGAACAAAAGGCCTTGCATCACACGATGCAAGGCCTTTTGTATGCAAGGCCTTTTTGGTATGATTGGCGGTATATGGTGTCATGGGCGATACGACGACAGGCGATGTTTCTTCTCATTGCGGGGCTCATCGGGCTCGCTATTTTTGCGGTCTTCTTTGGCGATGCGCTTTACACGGCGCCGTCGTGCAGTGATGGCACGCGCAATCAAAGCGAGGCCGGTATTGACTGTGGCGGGCCCTGTGCGGTTCTCTGTGAGGCGCAGGTGCAGGATTTGAGCACCCTTTGGAGTCGGTCCTTTCCCGGAGCGCAAGGCGCGTATGATGTCGTGGCGCTCATAGAAAACACCAACACGGCGGCGGGCGTGGAGGATGTCGCCTATTCCTTCAAACTCTACGATGTTGAGAATATCCTGATCGCGGAGCGGGAGGGGCGGACATTTGTGAACCCTCATGAGGTCTTTGCGATCTATGAGCGGAGCGTCGCGACCGGCGACCGCGTCCCCACGCGCACATTTTTGACCCTCACACGCCTCTCTCCATGGACTACCGAGGTGCCCCCCAAACCCGATCTGCGCATCACGGATCGGCAGTTTGATATGAACAGCGGCTCGCCACGGCTGCGCGCCGTCATCGTGAATGCCTCGATCTTCGAGGTGGAGGATGTGGTCATTACAGCTATCATCTATGACGAGAGTGGCAACGCTGCCGCCGTCTCCAAGACAGAAGTGCCGCGACTCCGCAAGGACGAGCGCAAGGATATCGCCTTCATCTTCCCCCGCACCCTTCCTACAACGCCGGCAAGGATCGATATGTTGGCGCGCGTTAAGGCGATAGGATCATGATAGGGACATCCGCACAAGGACGGGGAGGCGAACAGGCGCGCGCACTCTTTTCATCGCCGGAGCAAGGAGCACTCCGCGGCCGGCCGCGACTTCTTGCTGTTGATTGGATTTTGTTTTTGGCGACGTTGCCCCTCGTGGGGGCGGGGCTCGTCGCCATGAACTCCTTTACGGCCGATAACTATTTCTTCACCCGCCAGGTGATGTGGATCGGGATCGCCCTCGCGTTCTTTTTTCTCTGTAGCGCCATTGATTGGCGATTCCTCAAGAGAACGGATGTGTTGGTCATGCTCTTCGGTATGGTCGTCCTCGTCTTGTTGGCGCTCTTCGTGGCGGGGCATGTTACGAACGGTGCGCAGAGCTGGTTTCGACTCGGCGGCTTTTCGCTCCAGCCGTCCGACCCCGCGAAGATCTTGGTGATACTGCTTTTGGCAAAATATTTTTCGCGGCGGCATATAGAAATCGCCCACACGCGGCACATTCTCATCTCCGGTTTCTACGCTCTCGTACCCTTTACCCTCATCTTTCTCCAGCCCGATTTCGGCTCCGCTATCATTATTTTTTTTATCTGGCTGGGCATGGTGATGGTCTCCGGCGTCTCAAAAAAACACTTGGCAATGGTGGCGATCGCCGGCGTTGCGGTCTTTAGCATTTTGTGGGGCTTCGTTTTTCAGGAGTACCAAAAACACCGCATCATGAACTTCATTCACCCGCTCGCTGATGTGCGGGGGACGGGCTACAACGCTTACCAATCAACGATCGCGGTGGGTTCCGGCGAACTCCTCGGCAAAGGGGTGGGGTATGGTACACAGTCCCGCTTGCTGTTTCTTCCCGAACACGAGACGGACTTCGTCTTTGCAGCCTTTGCCGAAGAGTGGGGTTTTGTCGGCGCCATGATGGTCTTCTTTCTCTTTGGCGTTGTGATATGGCGAGTATTATATAACGCCATGCTTGGTGCGAGTAATTTTGAGATCCTCTACGGCGTTGGGTTCGCGGTCTTCTTGATGACACACTTCGTCATCCATGTCGGCATGAACATAGGCCTCCTGCCGGTTACCGGTACGACAGTACCCTTTTTGAGCTATGGAGGATCGCACCTTATCACCGAATATGCGGGGTTAGGCGTCCTTATGGGCATGCGGCGCTACGGTCGTGTAGCGCACCGCGATGATTCCGAGAATGAGATGCTTGATGTAAAAGTGCGCGATGATCTATGAACGAATATATTTTTTATCTTCTCTATGGGACGATCCGCCATGCGGCATGGTACGATGCGGCGGTCCTATATAGCGCCGAATACGCCCCGTTCGTTATGGTGGGGGCGGTGCTGTGCTTCGCCCTCGCGGCGATAGCGGCCGAAGAAGGGTGGTATGCGGCGAGTACATCCGCACACGAGCGGTGGATCAGTGTTGCGCGCCACGCCGTGCTGGCGCTCCTCATTGCATTGCTTGGATGGGGGATCGCCCTCTTCATAAAGACCGTTGTTGCCACACCGCGACCTTTTGAAGTGCTTCCGGACATTGCGCCGCTCTTTACTCCTCACGACGCCGGCGCGTTTCCTTCGGCACACGCCGCCTTCATGTTTGCGCTCGCCGGCGGTGTCGCCGTCTTTGCGCCCCGATGGTCCCTTCTCTTTTTTATCGTCGCGGCCGCAACCGCCCTCGCGCGCGTGGCCGCCGGCGTCCACTGGCCGCTGGATGTCCTCGCAGGAGCGCTTATAGGCACCCTCACGGCGTGGTGGTGTGTGCATAGGGCGCGCTCGGCGCGGCCGTAGAGGCCATAACAGATCAGCGCTTTGTCAACTATGCCCAAGGCGCTTTTTTGTTACAATCAGGCAATTCATTCTTATATCCTATGTTTGCACGAAGAATCATCGCACTCGGTATAGTAGCTTCCGGCGTCTTCGGAGGCTGGTTTGTCTCCCGTTCCTTCGGCCCGGAGGCGGCATTTCCCTTCCGTTTAGGGCTTGACCTCTCAGGCGGTACGCATCTGGTCTATCGCGCGGATGTTTCGCAGGTCGAGTCGGGCGAGGTAGCCAACTCCATGGACGCCTTGCGCGACCTCATCGAACGGCGCGTCAACCTCTTCGGCGTCGCCGAGCCGATCGTACAGGTTCAAAAGACCGTCGGCGTGCTTTCGACCGCCTCGGAGAATCGCCTCATCGTTGAGCTTCCGGGAGTGACGGACATTGATCGCGCCGTTTCCATGATCGGCCGGACGCCTCTTTTAGAGTTCAAACTAGAACGTCCCGAGGGTCCGGAGAAAGAGGCTCTGCGCATGCAGTGGGAGGCCGTTCGTTCTGCTATAGACAAGGGGGCTGCGCCAACTTCCGCGATCTTCCCCTCAGAGGATGCCGAATTCATGGCGACAGGCCTCACCGGCCGCTATATTGAACGGGCATCGCTCGCTTTCGATCAGGTCAATGTTCCTCGCGTCGTGCTTGAGTTCAACAGCGCCGGCGATGAACTCTTTGCGGAGATAACCCGCGACAACGTGGGCAAGACACTCGCCATTTATCTCGATGGCGCACCTATCTCTACGCCCACCATCCAGGAAGAGATCCGCGGCGGGCGCGCCGAAATATCGGGCGGTTTTACCCCGGTTGAAGCAAAAGAACTCGCCGGCCGTTTGAACGCCGGCGCATTGCCGGTGCCCATAGAATTGCTCTCAAGCCAGACGATTGGCGCATCCTTGGGTGCGGCGGCCGCGCACGATGGCGTTATGGCCGGCCTCGTCGGCCTCGTTGCGGCGGCGCTCTTTATGATTCTGTGGTACCGCTTGCCCGGTATCGTCTCTGTCGTCGCTCTCGGTATCTATGTGGTGATCATGCTCGCGCTTTTCTTGGCGATCCCCGTCACCCTGACGGCGGCCGGTATCGCGGGCTTCATCCTTTCCATCGGCATGGCGGTGGACGCCAATGTGCTGATCTTTGAACGCATGAAAGAAGAGATGGCGGCGGGAGCATCGCGTATCCAGGCCTTGGAACAGGGTTTTGCACGGGCATGGACATCCATCCGCGACAGCAACATTTCCAGCATCATCACCGCCGTCATTTTGTTCTGGTTCGGTAGCAGTCTCATTAAAGGCTTCGCCCTCGTCTTTGCGCTGGGTGTTATGATAAGTATGTTTACCGCAATCACCGTGAGCCGTACTTTCTTGAAGGCGATTGTCTCCGAGAAACAGCGTGGCCGCATGGCGGACTTCTTCTTTGGAAGCGGTATAAAATAGCCGGCACAGAAGCCATACTGTCTACTAACTACTTCATACTCAATCATGTTCATCATTACGCACAGAAAATTCTTCTACGCCCTCTCGGTACTCCTCACCATCGTATCAATCGCCGGCGTGGCTCTTTTCGGCCTCAAGCCGGGCATCGAGTTTACCGGCGGCGGTTTGAGCGAGATTTCTTACGTCGGAGAGCGGCCATCGATCGACGAGCTCTACGGCGCCCTCTCAGCCCTTCCTTTGGGCACAGTACTGGTTCAGCAGGCGGGAGAGAAGGGTATGATTGTCAGGGTTCAAGAACTGCCTTCGGCGGATCGCGCGGCCTTTTTGAGCGCCCTCTCCGTTGGCGGTACATACACTCCGCACGAAGATCGCTTTGATCTCGTCGGCCCTTCCATCGGTACGGAGCTTGCGCGTAAGGCATGGGTCTCCATCGCATTGGTGGTAGCGGGTATCATGCTCTTTATCGCCTTTGCCTTCCGAGGTATCTCCGACAGCAACGGTTCGGAGAACGACACCGGCATCGGCGCATGGCACTATGGAACTATCGCGCTTATCGTCTTGGTGCACGACCTTATCGTGCCGACCGGCGTCTTCGCCATTTTGGGGCATTGGTTCATCAATGCGCAGATCGATACTCTCTTCGTGACGGCACTTTTGGTCATCCTCGGCTACTCGGTGCACGATACGATTGTCGTCTTTGACCGCGTTCGCGAGAATCTTAAAAAGGCACGCGACAATCGTGTGCGCATACCCTTTGACCGCTTGGTGGGAGAGAGCCTCTCGCAGACATTCGGACGATCAATCAATACTTCGCTGACGGTGGTCATTGTGCTTATAGCACTTCTCGCGCTCGGCAGTGCCGCTACGGCAAACTTCGTACTCGTTCTCTTGATCGGCATCTTGGCCGGCACCTATTCCTCCATTTTTCTCGGTACCCCGCTTCTCGTAACGGTGAGCGGGTGGAAGCAGAAAAGTAGCACAAAGTAGGTGTAGTTGACGTGGAGACGCGAAAACAGCGCGCCCCTGTGGGGGCGCGCTGTTTTCGCGCAAAATCCTTGCAAAACAACACTATTTTACACCGTCAAGGGTATTTTTACACTCTTTTGGTAAAAAATGCTTGACGAGTTCCGTAATATCCTTATACTAGCCATAGTACCTGTGAGGGTACGTTTTGGATTGTAGTGCGAACATTGAAAACAGGGTCTTCGCCTATTCGCCCGAAGTATTCGTGGCGTACTATGCGGCAGGCCCAAAACTGCATACATACAAGTACAATAGTCAGTATCATCAGAATTTTCTTTTGTTCCGTTCCACCGTGCACGGGCGACCGTGCGCTTGGTTACTCTTCACCCTACAAACTGGTGAAGAAGCGAGCGACAATATTTCTTTGATGTAGAACAGTGAGCGTTCCGCGGCAACGCGGAACGGTTTCATTCATTTACATTTATATGTAGAGTTTGATCCTAGCTCAGGATGAACGCTGGCGGCGTGGATAAGGCATGCAAG
>CAYGCZ010000028.1:0-8190 GCA_964348495.1 uncultured Candidatus Saccharibacteria bacterium | reverse complement strand
CGTCGAAAGAGGTGTTGAGGGTGATCTCGGTGCAGAGGTTGGAGCTGTGTACGACGCCGACGTGATCTTGCGGCGAGCGGATATTGCACGGGTCTTTGAAGGTGATCCACGGGTGTCCCGTCTCAAAGAGCATGGCGAGCATCTTCTTCCATACATCCAACGCGGGCAAGCGCTTCACCAGCGCCATCTCCCCCTTGTCGGCCTTCTTTTCGTAGGCGATATAGGCCTTTTCAAACGCCGCGCCGTAGAGGTCGTGGAGATCGGGAGTCTCATCGGGGCTGAAGAGTGTCCACTCCCCGCCCTCACGGACGCGTTTCATGAAGAGATCGGGGATCCAGTTGGCGGTATCCATATCGTGGGTGCGGCGGCGCTCGTCACCCGTGTTCTTTCGCAACTCCAAGAAGTCCAAGAAGTCGTAGTGCCATGCCTCCAGATAGACACACGCCGCGCCGCGGCGGCGGCCGCTTCTGTTGATGGCGATGGTTACGTCGTTGGCGATCTTCAAGAATGGAATGACACCCTGACTCTCCACGCCGGTGCCTTTGATGAAGGCACCGGTACCGCGCAGGTACGACCAGTCGGTGCCAAGACCGCCCGACCATTTGGAGAGTTGCGCATTGTCGGCGTAGTTTTTGAAGATCCCCTCGAGTGAGTCGGGAACGGTGTTCAAATAACACGACGAGAGTTGCGGCTTGGGCGTGCCGGAGTGGAAGAGCGTCGGGGTGGAGGGCATGTACTGAAAGCGCGCCATGATCTCGTAGAACTTCCTGGTCCACACCACCACATCTTCGGGCTTCTCTTTGAGCGCGGTACCCAGAGCGATGCGGAGCCAGAACATCTGCGGCGTCTCCAAGACGCGCTTGCCCTGCTCGTGGTCGCGGATGAAGTAGCGATCGTAGATAGTCTGCAGGCCGAGGTAATCAAAGAAGCTGTCGTGCGCAAGGTCCATCATGCCGGCGATCTTCTCAAGATCAAAATCCAGGAGAGCACGGTCGACCCTGCCAATCTCCACGCCACGCTTTATACTGCGGACGAAAGCCGCTCGATGCTGTTCGTCGAGGCGAGAATAGTCGATATCGGGGCCGATCACCTCTTTGTAGAGGCGCGAGAGGAGCAAGCGCGCGGCAAGAACCGAATAGGCATGATCGCGCTCGATCAGAACACGCGTGTTCATGATAAGGGCGCGTGTGATATCGCCTGTGGAGATACCATCGTGAATGTCGGAGTAGGTTTGAGCGACGATCGTGTCGACATCGATATCCTTTTCGATACCCTTGGTCGCATACATGACGGCGGCTCGCAGTTTCTCGCGAGAAAAAGGCTCTTTTTTGCCGGTACTTTTGAGGACCAAGAGCACACCCTCGTCGATCTTTGCCGACATTTCCTGCTGGCGCTCCTTGCTTTGCTCGTAGCGGTAGAGGATGTACGCCTTTGCCACCGCATGGTAGCCGAACTCCATAAGCACACGCTCCACGATGTCCTGGATCTGTTCGACGGTCGGGTGCTCGGTGACTTCTTTACGCTCCGCATGAAGCGCCTCGATCACGCTCTCCGTAAGCGCCTGCATGTCGCGCTCATCGAGCGGCACGCCGCAGGCGTCGAAGGCCTTTTGCATCGCGCAGCAGATCTTATTTTCTTCAAAAGAGGCGACGGTACCGTTTCGTTTTCTGATGTGCGTGATGCTGGACATACTGAAGATGTGGGCAAATAAGACTTGGTAAAAACAGCGGAAGAACCCCCTGATATGAAGAGTATAGCATAGGGCGTTTTCCCCAGTCGGGTGTATATCTGGCAAAATCACAGACTATGCAACGACAGGAAAAAATGACAAGGACGGGTACAAAAACAGTCTTGAAATCATAAGGTTTTAGGATTTTTGCAAAATTAAAAATAAGTTTCTTTACAACAAATAATATAAAATACAATGCCTCTCCCTCATGGGGGCATGCTAGCATCGGTGTAGACCTATGCGTACCACACAACCGTAAGGAGGTTGTTATGAATCTGTTCCTTAAAATCCGTAATGACATCATTGCACAACGATATTCCATCGTAGACTTTCCAGTTTCATATGCCCAGATGCAAGCAATGGCGGAAAGTTTTATTGATGGGTTTATGCAACTGCCCGTCGAAATAAAAAAGCAGTTTCGGCACCTCATGAACCCGGCCGACCAAGAATCTGTAATCGGATGGGTGCGGAAAGAATCAGAATATAACCCGGAGCAAGGAAAAACGGGTGATATAAAGGAATATTTCCATTACAGCAGAGCCGCCCCAGAGGTTTTTGAACCTCTCATAAAACAAGATGAGCGTATTCGTATTTTTTTCGAACGCATGCATCCCATTTATGAAGCACACGAAAACCTCATGCGACATATCGTGATGAGCGCGGCAGAAGCACATAAAAACCCAGAGGCGTTAATTACACGCTTTTTTCCAAAAAATGGACACCCACACTTCTACAGCCGAGTATTGGCGTACATCATGAGGGTGCTTGGTGTAGAAATAGGAAAAACACACTTTGATCAAGGAGGCCTGACTAACGCTGGCGGTGAAAGCGCAGAGGGGCTAGAGATACGGAACGCCGAGGGGGTGTGGGTTCCTATGAAATATCAGGAGGGCAAAAGCGTCATTATGGCCGGGAAACTGACTGGGAAAATATTCGAGATAGAGGATTTCCCCGGCAAGGGTGATGAGGGTTCACTCCACCGCGTGCTCCAGAAGAAAGAGGACGCTTATAGCAACACGGTGGCTCGGTGGGCAGCAGTATGTTTTTTTGATACTGTTGATAAAAATGATTTTGTAGACAGTGCCGACCCTATAGAACGGTGGAAAAAATGCCACCCCGAGGCCTACTAATTCACTTAGGAATCGAGTTTCTGAGTGACACTCCCAATAAGCGCAGGACTCACCGTCCTGCGCTTTTTTGCTTTTTTATAGACTTGATGACGTTGCGAAAGATGTTACTTAGGATCCCGGTTCCTAAGTAAGGTGTTTGTCCTTTTATTTTTGGCGTTTTTATAGTACTCTGTGCGCAACAGTACCGCCCATGGAGCACGCCATTCACATCGCCCTCTCGGCGGAGACGATCACGACCGTCTTCGGCATTCCGATCACCAACACGCTCATCACCACATGGGCGGTCGTCGCCGTGCTCGGCATGATCGCGCTCCTCATCACGCGTCGCCTCTCTCTGCGCCCCGGCAAGCTCCAACTCATCTTTGAAGGGCTGACCTCGTTCGTCATGGACTATATGGAAAAGACGCTGGAGAGCCGAACGCTCGCCCGCCGGTACTTCCCCCTCATCGTAACCATATTTCTCTTCATTTTTACCGCCAACGTCCTCGAGTTCACCCCCGGTATCGGCAGTGTCGGCTTCTTCAGTCCTCACGGCGAATTCACTCCCCTGTTGCGCTCGGCCAACACCGACCTCAATACCACCTTGGCCATCACCCTCATCGCCTTTTTGGCCATTGAGGCGGCGGGCATCATCGCGATCGGCTTTTTCAAATATTTTCATCGTTTCTTCAACCTCTCTTCTCCGATGGCCTTTTTCATCGGTATCATTGAGTTTTTTTCCGAGCTTGCGCGCCTCGTCTCCTTCTCGTTCCGCCTCTTCGGCAATATCTTCGCCGGAGAAGTGATCATCGCCGTCGTAACGGCCTTTGTGCCGCTCTTTGTGCCCGTGCCGCTTATGCTTTTTGAGATATTTGTTGGCTTCATTCAGGCGGCGATCTTTGCGATATTGACATTATTCTTTATAAAACTTGCAATTACGGACGTAAGCCATTAGTCTAATGATTAGTAGATAGTGAATAGTGGATAGTATAAAGGATCGTATCGGTCATCATACACTACCCCCTAACCACTATTGACTAATCACTCACATATATGGAATCAGAAATCATCACACAAACAGCCCAAGCCGGAGAGATGGTCGAGGTAGCCAAGACCCTCGGCATGGCACTCGCCGTCGCCTTCGGCGTCTTCGGCCCCGGCATCGGTATCGGCATGATCGTCAGCAAGGCGTTGGAGGCAATCGGCCGCAACCCGGAAGCACAGGGCAAGATCCAGGCAACGATGTTCATCGGTATCGCCTTTACGGAGGCGCTCGCCATCTTCGCTCTCGTCGTCGCCTTTATCGTTAAGTTTACGTAGTACGAAGTGTGTAGTGGATAGTGCATAGTCACGAAACCGTCGACCATCACTACCCACTATTCACTACCCACTATTCACTCCATGTCAGAGATCCTGGGAGCATTCGGCGTCAATTGGAAATTGCTCGCCATTCAGATCGTGAACTTCGGCATCGTCCTTGCGGTGCTCTATTTCTTCGTCTACCGAAAGATCATCGGCATCTTGGAGGAGCGCCAAGCGATCATCGCCAAGGGGCTTGATGATGCGAAAGAGGCGGCCGAGCGCAAAACGCAGGCCGAGACGGAGCGCGGTGCCCTCATCGCCGAGGCGACGAAGGCCGGCGAACGCATCGTGGAGGATGCATCAAAAAACGCGCGGGAGCGCGAGCGGAGCATCCTCCATGCCGCCAACGAAGCGGGCACAGAGGCGCTCGTGCGAGCACAGGGCGAGGCCGAACGAGAAAAAACCCGCATTATCGAGGGTGCGCGGGGCGAGCTGGCGAAAATCGCCACGCTGGCTGCCGCCAAGATACTTAAGGAGCGATCATAATCTCACCATCATGGAGGCACGACGCTACGCTATCGCGCTCTACGGTGCGCTCAAGGGCCAATCCAGCGAGGTGCGCGATGAGCGCATTGGGCGTTTTCTCGCCATACTTGAAGACAACAATCACACGCGTCTCTTGCCACGCATTGTTTCCATCATCGCCTCGCTCGGAGCGGCCGAGAGGCGCGCGACGGTTGTACGCATCACTACCCCCGCCCCTCTCTCGGAGGAGGCCATTGCCGCCCTTGCGAAGCAACACCGTGACGAAGCGGGCATCACCGGTGAGAGCAGTATCGTCGCCGAGGTGGACACAAGCTTGATCGGCGGCCATATCATCACCTCCCGCACGCGGCGCTACGACGCAAGCTGTAAAACGGCACTGCTCCGCCTCTACGAGGACTTACGCACTACATAATTCTTACTCATCACGAAACTCACTATGGACGAGATACTCGCACAACTGCAAAAACGGATTGAGGGATTCGAACCGGCCGCCATCTCCGAAGAGATAGGTGTGGTCGTAAGCGTCGCCGACGGCATTGCGCTCATCGAAGGATTGCGCGGGGCGATGATGTCCGAGATGGTCTTCTTCGATACGGAAGGCGGACGCGACATCGCCGCCATCATGGATGATCCCGCCCGCGTGATCGGACTCATTCTCAACCTTGAAGAGGGTGTTGCGAAGGCCGTTATCTTGGGAGAGGCGGCGGGGATCCGCGAAGGCACCGTCGTCGTCGGTACGGGGCGTGTCCTTTCTATTCCCGTCGGAGAGTCCGTTGTCGGGCGCGTCGTCGACCCGCTCGGCATGCCGCACGATGGCAAACCGGCCATTACCGCCGCGGCACACTACCCTCTGGAGAAGCGCGCCTATGGTGTCATTGAGCGCAAGTCCGTCGATACTCCCCTCCACACGGGTATCAAAGCCATCGACGCGATGATCCCCATCGGCCGCGGTCAGCGCGAGTTGATCATCGGCGATCGCGGCACAGGCAAGACCGCCATCGCCCTTGATGCTATTTTGAACCAAAAGAACGAGCCGGCATCCACGCGACCGATCTGCATCTATGTAGCCATCGGCCAAAAAGAATCCCGCGTGGCGAAGATCGCACATGACCTCAAAGAAGCGGGGGCGATGGACTACACCGTCATCGTTTCCGCTTCGTCGTCCGCACCCGCCGCACTGCAATTCCTCGCCCCCTACGCGGGCGCGGCGATTGGCGAGTATTTTATGGACCAAGGCAAGGATGCGCTCGTCATCTACGACGACCTTACCAAGCACGCCGTCGCCTACCGCCAGATGTCGCTCGTCTTGCGCCGCCCGCCGGGACGCGAGGCCTACCCGGGCGATATCTTCTACCTCCACTCGCGCCTTTTGGAGCGCGCCGCGCGTCTTTCCGATGCAAAGGGCGGCGGATCGCTCACGGCACTTCCCATTATCGAGACCCAAGGAGGCGACGTCTCCGCATACATCCCGACCAACGTCATCTCCATCACCGACGGGCAGATCTACCTGGAAACCGACCTTTTTAACAAAGGCATCCTCCCCGCCGTCAACGTGGGCCTTTCTGTTTCGCGCGTCGGTTCCGCCGCACAGACCAAGGCGATGAAGAAGGTCTCCGGCAAGCTTCGTTTGGAGCTCGCGCAGTTCCGCGAGCTTGAGGCCTTCACCCAGTTCAGCCAAGATGTCGATGCCGAGACCAAGAAGCGCATCGAGAGCGGCAAGCGCATGGTGGAGACACTCAAACAAGGAAAGGGTGTGCCGCGCCCCTTCGAATACCAGGTCGCTGTCATCTACGCCGCCGTAAACGGCCTCTTTGACGAGGTTCCCGCAGAACACGTCACGGAGGTTGTGAGCCGCTTGGAAGAGTACCTCGCCACCCATGCCACAAAGACGTTGAGTGCGATGCGCGAGTCGCGAGCTCTTTCAGAGGAGATAGAAAAGGCCCTGCAGGAAGCGGTACGACAGGTGGTTGCTGTGAAGTAACGGCATAAAACCGATAGTTAGTTACTCGTGATTTGAGTATAACCTATGTCCCTCAAGATCGTCAGCACCAAGATCAAATCGGTGAACAAAACCCGCCAGGTAACCAAGGCGATGGAGGCGGTTTCGGCTGTTAAGATGCGTAAGAGCCAGGCGACGGCGCTCGCCGCTCGGCCGTACGCGCGCGCCGCGCTCTCAATGCTTCGCACCCTCTCGCGCACCACCGATGTCGCCGAACATCCGCTCGCGACGGTGCGCCCGATAGGTAAGACCTGTTATGTGGTGATCACCAGCGATCGCGGTCTTGCCGGCAGTTTGAACAGTGCCGTCCTCAAGGCCTGCCTGCGCGATATGGCGGCACAGGGTCTTTCGCACGCGGCGGTCTCCGTCGTCACTATCGGCGCACGCGGCACCGGTTTCTTCAACACTCGCTCCATCACCTCCTTGGGGCGCTACGAGCGCTGGGGCGACTTCATCTCATACGATGAAGTGGCGCCCGCGATAGCGACCGCCCGCAGAGCATTTGAGAGCGGGGCATGCGACACCGTCAAGATCGTCTACACCAACTTTCTCTCAACACTCAAGCAAGAGGCCGTCGTACGCACCCTCCTCCCCCTTGATCCTCACGCCGTTGAAGAGGTCGTTGAAGGCATCACCCCCGAGCGCGGCCGCTACGCCGAGTTGCGGCGTGAAGATACGGCGGTGGGGCGACGAGACACGAGCCGCATCACCCCCCTCTTCGAGCCAAACCCGCGCGCCGTCCTCGACACCCTCCTCCCCGCCCTCTTGAACGTCTACCTCTACCATGCCGTCCTTGAAGCAAATGCCTCCGAACACTCATCCCGCATGGTAGCCATGAAGAACGCCTCCGAGAATGCCGGTACGATGCTCAAAGGCCTCAAACTCTCCTACAACAAAGCCCGTCAAGCCGGTATTACCCAGGAAGTCAGCGAGATCGTCGGCGGAACGGAGGCGTTGGCGACGAGTAATTAGTAGGTAGTGAATAGTGGATAATGGATAGGTAAGGAGCGGTACTCTTTTAGAAAAAATTTTCCTACATGTCCCACTACCCACTATTCACCATCCACTCTTCAGACAAAACCTTGCAATCTACCCTGGAAAACAACTATACTCGCTGTAACACACGAACGTACTATGAATACTAAAAACGGAACAATAAAACAGATCATCGGCCCCGTTGTGGATGTCTTTTTTGAGGGCACCCTGCCGGCGATCAAGAACGCCTTGACCGCCCGTCCCAAAGACGCCGATGCCGAAACGATCATCCTTGAGGTTGCGGGGCACGTTGGCGCCGGCATGGTGCGCACGATCGCCCTTTCCGCGACCGACGGCCTGCGGCGCGACGACCGCGTTACCGACACCGGCGCGGCACTTACCGTACCGGTGGGCGAAGAGGTGCTTGGCCGCATCTTCAACGTCTTCGGCGACCCGATCGACGGCATGCCGTTTGACCGCGCCGCCTCCCCCGCCCTGCCCATCCACCGCAGTGCGCCCCCCTTCAAAGA
>CAYGCZ010000027.1:0-8272 GCA_964348495.1 uncultured Candidatus Saccharibacteria bacterium | reverse complement strand
GGTTACCCCGTCTGCTCCTAAGGCAGGTGCGTCTACCAATTTCGCCACCTCGGCAAGGACTCTGTTCATCATAGAGGGTAGAGTACTTTTTGCAAGTTTTCCGTCATGGCCCATGTTGCGAAATCATTTTGTATGTAGTACCCTAACAGACATATCCGCCTATAGCTCAGTTGGTAGAGCAGAGGACTCTTAATCCTAAGGTCGCAGGTTCGACCCCTGCTGGGCGGACACGCGCAAAAACAAAACACACACCCATACAGGGTGTGTGTTTTGTTTTTAGCAGGCAAACTGCTTTGCCTGCGGCGCGTGTCCGAGGCGCAGCGATGTTTTGCGCGGCTCTCTATTTTTTTTGAAAAAGTGCCCGGGGGGAGACTCGAACTCCCACTCCTTGCGGAACCTGATCTTAAGCCAGGCGCGTCTACCAATTTCGCCACCCGGGCAGAATCCTCTATTTCAAAATGAGACCCAGGCCGGACTCGAACCGGCGAATCGCGGTTTTGCAGACCGCTGCGTTAACCAGCTTCGCCACTGGGCCATGGGGGCAGTATAGCATGCTTCATGGCGATGCCAAGCCTTGAAAAGGTGTGCTATTTTTCGACGATAGTAACGGCGACGAGCACATCGCCCTCGGCGATCTCCTGCTTGGATTCTACGAGCATACCGAACTCCTCTTCCGTCTCAACGCGGTTCACTTGGATCTTTTGGCGTTGGAGCTCGGTGATCTTGCCGCGGCCGATGTCGTGTTCGCGGCGGAGTATCTTGACCGGTGATCCCACGGTGAGCATGCCCTCTTTAACGCGTCCGCCGAGCACCTGTTTGCCTTTGACGGTATTGAAGATGCGCAACACTTTGGCGGCACCCGTTATCTCCTCGATTTTCAAGCGAGGGCGGCGGCGTTCGAGCTCCTCGACAAACCACTCGGTGAGGCGGTAGATGATATCGAAGGTCTGGACGGGGATCTGTAATTGCTCGGCGAGTTGTGTGGCAATCTTTTCGACTCCGACGTGGAACCCTACGACAACGGCATCGGCCGACCCGGCCGCACGCTTGATGTCCGACTCGGAGACGGCACCCACACTCGCATCGACAATCTCGATTTCGATCCCTTCAGTATGTATTTTCTTCAACTCATGCATGATCGCCTCAAGACTGCCATGGACGTCGGTCTTGATGATAACCGGCATGGTGGCACCGCCGGCCTTGATGCCGCCGCCCATACGCTTCTTCGTACTCGAAGCGTCTGTGTGTGTTCCCGCCACATGCGCCTCCGCTTCTTTTTTTGAGGCGAAGATCGTGAAGGCATCACCCACACGAGGGATGGTATCGAAACCGACCATACGAATCGGTGATGAGAAGGTCGCCGTTTCAACCGCTTCACCGAGAAAGTTCTCAATGCGGCGGATGGGGGCGACGGCGGTCGGCGTGGCGATGTATGCACCCTTTTTTATGGTGCCGTTCGTGATGAGCAGGGCGGCGGAAACACCCTTCTTAGGGTCGCGATTGGATTCTATGACCACGCCCTCTGCGGAACGTGCCGGATCACCGGTGAATGCTTCCAATTCGGCGGTGAGCAAAATGAGCTCGATGAGGTCGCTCACACCCTCGCCGGTCTTGGCGGAGATCGGTGCGCACGAAATGGAGCCGCCGTAGCCCTCTACATAGACACCGCGTTCAGCGAGCTCTTGTTTTACCTTCTCGGGGTTGGCCGAGGGGAGGTCCATTTTGGTAAGAGCGACGATATACGGCGTGCCGCTCTCCTGGATGATTTTGAGCGCCTCGTTGCTCTGGGGCTTCATACCCTCGACGGAGGAGATGACGAGAATGGCAATATCGGCAATCGCCGCGCCGCGCGTGCGCATGAGGGTAAAGGCCTCATGGCCGGGCGTATCCAAGAAGGTGATGCGCTTTTCGGCACCCGATTGATCTTTGTGGGTGATCTCGTAGGAGTAGATGTGCTGGGTGATACCGCCCGCTTCTCCTGCAACGATGTTGGTTTTGCGGATGTAGTCGAGGAGGGTGGACTTGCCATGGTCAACATGCCCCATGATCACAACGACCGGAGGGCGAGGGGTGAGTGTCTTCTTTTTGGTTGTTGACGGTTTTTTTGGAGCCATACATTATTTCATGGTGAGTGCCTTGTCGATAGCATCGCGCTCCTCTTCGGTGAGGTCGTACTCCGACACTTTATTTTTGAGCGGCTTGGCAAAGACGGAGACGCGATCGCGGGAGTAGAGGCTGGAGACGACGATGCCGTCTCCCGATTTGGTAAGGAGGGCGAGAGCGAAGCTCTGATTACTGCCCGAGGTTCCTTTGAAGGGGTTGAAGCGCAGGAGGCCGACGCGCTGGATGCTCACCCCCAACTGGGCGTCGGCATGGTCGAGGCGTTTGGTCAGCGTGGCATCCTGCGCTTCCAATGAACGGATATCGGTATGTAGTGAGCGAAGGGTGTCCTCAAGGGTATGTGCACCGGCACCGCGCAAAAAGCGTTTCATGCGGATCTCATTGCGGATGACCGCGGCGATCAGGATGAGGATCACGACGCCCATGGCACCAATGATCGCGATCTGCATGGTTTCGGTGATGTTAAGCATAACGGGTGAGTACAATGTGGGTTATTATGCCACGGCAGGCCCTTTTTTACAAACATGCCGCATGATAGTAGGATGAACACTATGAGCGGCCAAGAAGAAAAAAAACGCATCTATATGGACTACGCCGCGAGCACGCCCGTCTCGCAATCGGTGCGCGAGGCGATGGCGCCCTATGCACGCGAGCGGTACGGCAATCCGGGCGGGCTTCATCGCGAGGCGGTCGAGGCCCGCGAGGCGGTGGGGGAGGCGCGCCGCCGCGTAGCGGCGGCGCTTCGCGCTCGCCCGTCGCAGATCGTCTTTACCTCGGGCGCAACAGAGGCCAACAACATGGCGATCTTTGGCGTTGTGGCGCGGCGTGAGCGCGAAGGGGTCCGGCTCGCCGATATGCATCTTATTACGAGCGCGATCGAGCATCCTTCGGTGAGCATGCCCATGCAAGAGTTTGCACGCCGCGGCGCGCGTGTCTCGCATATCCGCGTATCGCCCGAGGGTGTGGTGGATGTACAAGCGCTTGAGGCGACGCTCACGAAGGAGACGCTCCTCGTCTCCATCATCCACGCGAGCAACGAGATCGGCACAATCCAGCCGATACGAGAGATCGCTCGCCTCATACGCCGCCACAACGAAGCGACGGGCGCGCGGACCCTCTTGCATACCGACGCCGTTCAATCGCCGCTCTATCTGGACGTCTCTCCCGATACGCTTCACGCCGACATGATCACCCTCGGCGGACAAAAGATGTACGGGCCAAAGGGTGTCGGCGCTCTTTTTGTGCGTGATCCGGACTTGATCGCGCCGTTGTTCTACGGCGGCAAACAGGAGGGCGGACTGCGGCCGGGCACCGAGAATGTGCCGCTCATCGTCGGCTTCGCACAGGCCCTCGCCGATGCAGCATTCAACCGTGATGCCACCGCCGCCCACGCACAGCACCTGCGCGACATGCTGATAGTCGGCATCACGCGCGCCCTTCCGCATACGCTCTTAAACGGGCACGCCACCGACCGCTTGCCGAACAATGTGAATATGACCTTTCCCGGTCACGATGGAGAAATGCTCGCCCTGCGGCTTGATGCCGCGGGTATCAGTGTCTCAACGCGTAGCGCGTGTCTCTCCGAGGAGGGTACTGTTTCGCCCGTGATCGCCGCTCTTGGCGCCCCCGTCCGCGATAATGCCATTCGCTTCTCGCTCGGATCGGGCACGACGGCAGAGGAGGTGGAATATGTCATAAAGACGCTTGCCACAATTGCGCGTACTTAAGTTCTGCTGCCTTCCGCAATCTAGTGAAGTCCGACTTCAATAATTGTTTTTTGTTTGCTTACTTGTTTTCTTATAATTCTCGCCATGAGAGGATTGAGGCGCGTAACAATCTCGTAGGGAGAGGTCTGGGCAAGGAGAGCGAGTTCGTCGGCGGTGATTGTGTGCGCACCCTGCGTGCCGAGAAGGACGACCTCCTGTCCGATACGTGCCGACTTGGGGAGGTCGGTGATGTCGGCGACGATCATATCCATGGAGACCCTGCCGAGAATACGGCACCGCGTACCGCCTATGAGCACTTGTCCGATACTTGAGAGGAGGCGCGGGTAGCCGTGCCAATAGCCGACGGGAATGACGGCGATCGTCGTATTACGCGCGAGCCGCTCTGTGCAGTCGTAGCCGACAGTGCTTCCTTGCGGGAGTTTTTTGATCTCGCCAATACGCGTTTTCCATGAGAGCACAGGGGTAAGGTTGAAGCGCCCCTCGCATGCGGCGCGCACCTCATAGGATGGCCAGATGCCATAGAGGCCGATACCGATGCGCACCATGTCAAAGTGGGCCTCGGGGTAGAGGAGCGTACCGCCCGTTGCGGCGGCGTGGAGTGTCGGCGTGAAGCCGGCATCTGCAAAGGCCGACCGCCACACCTCAAAGAGGGCGAGTTGTTTTTTTGTAGAGGCGGGAAAGGCGGGGTTCTTCGCCTCGGCGAAGTGCGTATAGAGGCCGTCAACGCGCATGCTCGTACTATTTTTTTTGAGGAGAGCGAGGAGAGCGGGCAGGTCGCCAGGTACGAAGCCCTGCCGCCCCATGCCGGTGTCTACCTTTATATGCAGTGAGGGGAGGACACCCGCGCGTTTTCCCGCCTTGATCGCCGTCTCTATGGTGGCGTTGTCGGGAGCGGTGATGCTTACGTTGTGGTTAATCGCCTCGCCGATACGATGCGGGAGGATATGCCCCAGAATGAGGATCGGGACATTCATGCCCTCCTTGCGCAAGGTGATCGCCTCGGTGATGGAATCGACAGCGAGGGCGTCGGCGCCGCATCGAACCGCTTCGCGCGCAAAGGGTACAAGGTCGTGTCCGTAAGCGTTGGATTTGACAACTGCCATGAGCCGACATTTCGCGGGAATCATTCTGCGAAAAATTTGTACGTTGCGCCGTATCGCCGTCGCATCCACCTCGATCCAGGTGCGCAGATCGGTCGCCTCGTTGTAGTGTTTTCGTGTCGTCATAGATGCTTTCATGATAGCGCGGGCATCGTATGGCGGGATGATGACAAAGACCATCGAGTGTGGTATTGCATTATTCGTGCAGTCGTGGCTATAATGTGTGAAACAGGCGGTATGACGTGCCCGCCAACACCATCACTATGAACAACACTACCGAGCCGAAGAACGAGTCGCTCAAGATCAGCGATCTCAATAATACCCAACTCATCCTTCTCGCCCTATTGGTGAGTTTTGTTACGTCGATGGCGACAGGCATCGTAACCGTAACCCTCATGGATCAGGCGCCGCCGGGGGTAACACAAACCATCAACCGTGTCATCGAAAAGACGGTGCAGGTGGTAACTCCCGCGACTACTCAAACCTCCGAGGTCATAAAGACGATCATGGTGCGCGAAGATGATCTCATCGCCGCAGCTGTTGCTCGCGGAAGCGGCAATGTCGTCCACATAAGCTTCGTTACAGAGGGCACCCTTGGCGAGGTTGCCACTTCAACGGCGACCGGGTTCGTCGTCAGCGAAGACGGCATCGTCGCTCTGGAGAGCCGTCGTATTCCCTCCGGCACGATGCGCGTCATTGCGCAAGGTCCCGCAGGGATCCCGATAGTGATGAAACATCTCACGACCTCAGAAGGCATGGTGAGTTTATTCGCTCCTGCAGAAGCGGACGCCGAGAAGCTGGCGGCAGTACTGAAAGCCGCCGTATTCGAGACACCATCGTTCGCCACGGATGCTCCTCGTCTCGGGCAGAGTGCGCTCGCTCTCGGGACGGATGGCACGCCCGCCCTGTTGGTGGGTGTCGTCTCGCGCATCGATACGAGCACAACGACGCCGGCATGGTTTGAGACGACTATGACCCCGACCATGATCTATGGCGGCGGCCCCGTCTTAGATCTCGACGGCAACGTGCTGGGTCTCATGACTATCGGCGTCGATGGGAAGCACGCCGTCGTACCCGCATCCGCGCTCATGCATCTTATTAAGGTTGTTTCGACACGCTGATTCATTACCATTACTTCAACCTATGCCACCATTTGGAAATTTCACATCAAAAGCACGCGAGGTCATTCGCCGCGCTCACGAACTTGCCATTGAGCGAGGTCAAAATCATGTAACACCCTTGCACCTTCTTGCGGCACTGGTGTTGCAGGAGGAGAGTATGGTCATCTCCATCCTCGATCGCATGGAAGCGGATACCGTCCTTCTCGCCGATATTCTTTTGCAAGACATTGATGGCCCCGTCTCGGGCGGCGTGACGGCACCTTCGTACCAGATTTACCTTACGCCCGAACTCGCCCACGCCCTTGAAGCGAGCTCCAAGATCGCTCGCGATTTAAACGATGAGTTCATCTCCACAGAGCATCTTTTTATCGCACTCTTCGACATTCCCGGCGGCACTCGTGATATCTTTACCCGTTTTCGCATTGAGAAACAACGCGTCCTTCAGGTACTCGATGAGCTCAAGAATACGACGACCGCCGGCGAGACCGGCCCGCAGAAGTTTCGCGCCTTGCAAAAATACACGCGCAACCTCACCAAGCTTGCAACGGAAGACAAGCTCGATCCGGTCATCGGCCGTGACGCCGAGATCAACCGTGTCATCCAGGTGCTCTCGCGCCGCACCAAGAACAATCCGATCCTGATCGGCGAGGCCGGCACGGGCAAGACGGCGATCGCCGAAGGTCTTGCTGTGCGCATCGCCAAGAACGATGTTCCTGAGTCTCTCAAAAGCAAGGAGATCGCCGCTCTGGATCTCGGCTCGCTCATCGCCGGCACCAAATACCGCGGCGAGTTTGAAGAGCGTTTGAAGAATGTGATGAAAGAGATTGAACGCGCCGAAGGCAATGTAATCTTGTTTATCGACGAGATCCACACCATCGTGGGAGCGGGTGCCGCCGACGGCACGATGGACGCCGCCAATATGCTGAAACCCGCCCTCGCTCGCGGCGAGTTGCGCGCGATCGGCGCCACAACGCTTAAGGAGTATCAAAAACATATTGAGAAGGATCCCGCCCTCACGCGTCGTTTCCAACCCGTCTATGTCAACGAACCGTCCGTGGAGGACGCAGTCGCCATCATGCGCGGCTTGAAGGAGCGCTATGAGCTTTTCCACGGGGTCAAGATAACCGACGATGCTCTCGTGAGTGCCGTAACCCTTTCCTCGCGCTACATCACCGACCGCTACCTTCCCGATAAGGCGGTGGACTTGGTCGACGAGGCGGCGTCTGCATTGCGTATGTCGCTTGAGAACAAGCCGGCCGTATTGGAAGAGGCGCACCGCAAAGAAATGCGTCTGCAGATCGAGAAGGAGGCATTGAAACACGAGGCAAGCACCCCCGAGGGCACGAAGGCGAAGGGGCGCGTGCGCGAGATCAACAAAGAGATCGCCGAGCTCAAAGAAAAGACGAGAGAAATAGAGCTCAAGTGGCAGAATGAAAAGCAATTGCTCACCGAGATCGGCGCGTTGAAGAAGGCGCTTGAAGCGGCACGTCTTGAAGCAGAAGCGGCCGAGGCGCGGGTAGATCTCGCCAAGGCGGCGGAGATTCGTTATGGGCGTCTGCCGCTTATTGAGCGCGACCTTAAAGCAAAGGGGGCGCGTTTGAAGAAATTGCAGAGGTCGCGCCGCATCCTCAAAGAAGAGGTAACCGAGCAAGATATCGCCGATGTCGTGTCGCGTTGGACGGGTGTGCCGGTCAATCGCATGTTACAGGAGGAGGCCGAGAAGCTCGGTCGCATGGAACAGAAGCTCGAAGCGCGCGTCGTCGGTCAAGGTGAGGCGGTGAAGCTTGTCGCCGACGCGGTGAAGCGTTCGCGCGCCGGCATCGCCGACCCGAATCGCCCTATCGCCTCGTTCATGTTTCTCGGTCCGACGGGCGTCGGCAAGACCGAACTCACCAAGGCACTCGCCGAGTTTCTCTTTGACGACGAAAAGGCGCTTGTCCGGGTGGATATGTCCGAGTACATGGAGAAGCACTCCGTCTCCAAAATGATCGGCTCACCGCCGGGCTACGTCGGCCATGAGGAGGCAGGGTCGCTCACGGAGAAGATTCGCCATCGCCCGTACTCGATCGTTCTTTTCGATGAGATCGAAAAGGCGCACCCCGATGTGTTCAACATCCTTTTGCAGGTGCTCGACGACGGCCGTTTGACCGACGCCAAAGGCCGCGTCGTCAATTTCAAGAACGCAGTGATCGTTATGACCTCC
>CAYGCZ010000026.1:0-9010 GCA_964348495.1 uncultured Candidatus Saccharibacteria bacterium | reverse complement strand
GCCGATGCGTTGGGCGACCCGACGCCCCGCCTTGCCGGCCGCCTCACGATCAACCCCGCCCCCCACTTTGACCCCATCGGATCCTTCGTGATCCCCCTCATCACCCTGCTTATGGGCGGCTTCATCTTCGGGTGGGCCAAGCCTGTGCCCTACAACTCCCACAACTTCCGCAACGAGCGTTTTGGCTCCGCCCTCGTCGCTCTGGCCGGCCCCGCCGCCAACATTGCCCTTGCTCTCATGGTGGGCATCCTCATACGCTTTGCGCCGGAGCTCGGACTTGGCGGCTCATTCATCGATATCGCCTCGCAGGTCGTCTTTTTGAATGTGGTACTGGCCGTCTTCAACCTCATCCCCGTGCCGCCACTCGATGGTTCAAAGATCCTTTTCGCGCTCATGCCATACCGCTTCTACAATCTGCAGGTGATGCTGGAGCGTTCGTGGATCATTTCGCTTATGATCGCCGCCCTCTTTCTCTGGCAGTTCATGTTGCCCCTCGTCTCGTCCCTCTTCATCCTTTTCACGGGCCTCTCGCCCGCGGGGATGTAAAACAAAAATTTCGGGCGTCGGACGTCCGAAAGGTCTCTCGCCGGCGGGATTGTAGCGCACAAAGCCTTGACAAAGGCAATAAATTAATTTAATAATGGCTTGGTACATATCACCATGTACCTGTTCTTTAAACAAGTTCCGGTGAGGTGAGGCCGGTGAGGTAGATATATGGCACATCATGTAGAAGAGTTAAAGAGAGCAAAAAAGGATGCTCTCTCACGAGAGCAAGAAAGAATCAGGGATGAGAAGAGCGCGCGGCAACTAAAACATGAAAGGGTGGATAGGGAAGCTGAGCAAGTTGCGAAAAGTTTTGACCACGATACATTCGTGGTTAAAATACTGGAGTACCTCAAGGAAGAGATTTCTAAAGATCCGCACAGAGGAGAGATCGAAGTATCTGTCTCAGAAGAGCGTAGGTACGCTCTCAAACAGATATCTGAGAAGGTAGGGATGCTGGTTCAGGAAAAGATTACAAATGAGGCGGCAGAAAAGATTTTTGCTGGGGTTAGGGAAATTTTGGGGGAGGGTGGAATCTCAATGAGACGCACTCGATCAAGCACGGAAGACTCCTACAGCTGTTGTGACGGCTGTATAAGTGGGAGTACGTATTATTATCTTGTTTTTTCCGGGTGGTAATTATACCCCTCGAAAAAATCAAAAAACACCGACAGCCTGTCGGTGTTTCTTTTTTTGGAATGCCGCATAGACGATAACGCTTTTTTGCAGTACTATGCGATTATGATTTCGGACTACATGGAGAACAAGCTGAAGCAGGCAACCTACAAAATTCTCGCAGATGGAACATACTTCGGCGAAGTGAAGGGAGTACGAGGAGTGTGGGCAAGCGCCAAAACCCTGGAGGTGTGTCGAAAGGAATTATAGGAGGTTCTTGAGGATTGGAACGGCAAGCGATTACGTTCGCTTGCATTTTTTTACCGTATCTAGTACTGTATCCGTATCACAGCGCGGCTTGAAAGCCGTGCGATATTTTGAGAAAAAGAGCTGTATATGCCTACGATCAATCAATTGGTAAAGAACAAGCGCAAGCAAGTAACGCGCAAGTCCAAAGCGGTGGCTTTGAGTCGCGGTTTTAACACGCAAAAGAACCGCCCTACCTACTATCCGTCTCCCTTCAAACGCGGCGTGTGTTTCAAGGTGACCACCACCACTCCGCGCAAGCCGAACTCGGCTATTCGTAAGATCGCCCGCGTGCGCCTTACCAATGGGCAGGAGATCACAGCGTACATCCCGGGCATGGGCCACAACCTTCAGGAACACTCGGTGGTGCTCGTGCGCGGCGGTCGCGTGAAAGACATCGGTGTTCGCTACACTATCGTCCGCGGCGTCCTCGATGCCGCCGGTGTCGAGAAGCGTCGCAAGGGTCGCAGTCTCTACGGTAACAAGAAGCCCAAGAGCTAATCATTTCGAATATGGCACGTCGTCCTATCAAGAAAAAGAATATCGTCAAACCCGATCTTCGCTACAACTCCGTCAAGGTGGAGAAGTTCATCAACTACGTCATGTGGGATGGTGAGAAGAGCGTTGCTCGCGCAGTCGTCTACGACTGCTTGGCAAAGGTGGGTGAGAAGGCAAAGACCGACAACCCTGTCGAAATTTTTGACAAGGCCATCAAGAATGTCGGCCCGACCGTCGAGATCCGCTCTCGCCGTATCGGAGGCGCCAACTACACCGTGCCGCACGATGTTCGCGCCGAGCGCAAACTCGCCCTCGCCATGCGCTGGATCATCGATGTCGCGCGCTCCCGCAAGGGCAAGCCGATGGCCGAGAAGCTCGCCGATGAGCTCATCGCCGCCTCCAACAACGAAGGCGATGCTGTCGCAAAGCGTGTCAACACGCACAAGATGGCGGAGGCCAATAAAGCCTTTGCTCACTTCGCCTGGTAGAAAAAATCCCAAAATGGGCGCCTCGCTCGGGCTTCCTGTTTCAGAACCATTCGCCGTACCCCGGGTACGTCTCATAGTTCTGAAACAGTCCAGCCCGTCGCGATCCATCCCATTTTGGGATTTTTTGTAAAAACACATCATCCTGCGCACTGCTTGGTGTTCCCGATAGTGACTTGGTCGCCGTACTCAAAGTACGTCTTCCGACTTCGCCTTAGTCCAAGATTTCGCATTGCATCGCGTTTTGCGCGTTTTTTCGTGATCTATCTAGTTAGAACAAACCGCGCGCCCGAAGGGCGCGCGGTTTTTTGTATCTCCACAACAGGGCGCTTGACGCTGAATATATAATAAAGTTATTATAGTTTATATAATTTTAATATAAACTTTAGTAAATATAGTATATATGGATCCTCTTCGTAACCCATTTTCACCCGGTGCGGGATCGCCTCCTCCGGAGCTTGCCGGTCGTGCCGACATACTCAAGAAAGCCCTCATCGCTTTGGCACGGGTAAAAGCGGGCCGTCCTGAAAAAAGTTTGCTTCTCGTCGGCTTGCGAGGTGTTGGAAAGACGGTCTTGCTTCACAGAATATCCGAATTGGCAAAGAAGCAAGGATATTCTGCTCTTATGATTGAGGCGTGTGAAAACAAATCTCTGCCTGCAATCCTCGTGCCGCCTTTACGACAAGTATTATTCTCGCTTGATAGAGGAGAATTGTTGAGTGAAAAAGTTAAAAGGGGTCTGCGTGTCTTAAAAGGATTTGTTTCCGGAGTGCGTGCCAGAGTAGGTGACGTAGAGATTGGTATGGATATTGATCCTGAAAGAGGAGTGGCGGATAGTGGTGATCTTGAAGCAGATCTCGCACAGTTATGTCTGGCAGTTGGTGAAGCGGCAAAAGATCGGCATACCGCTATCGCGCTCATTATCGATGAGATGCAGTATCTGAAAGAGGAAGAGTTGAGCTCACTTATCATGGCGGCCCACAAAGTTTCGCAACACTCTCTGCCGCTGATTGTCATCGGTGCCGGCCTGCCGCAACTGCGTGCCAAGGCGGGGAATGCAAAATCGTACGCTGAACGCCTTTTTGATTACCCTGAGATCGGAAAATTGGAAAGCACTGACGCAAAGCATGCGTTACAAGAGCCGGTTCAATCCGAAGGCGTTTCCTTTACATCGGATGCTTTGGATGAGATTATGCGGAGCACAGATGGGTATCCTTATTTCTTGCAAGAATGGGGCTATCAGTCATGGGCATTGGCGCATGAATCACCGATTGACGGTGACGTTGCACGTCGTGCAACCAAGGAATCAATCAATCGACTGGATCAAAATTTTTTTAGAGTTCGATTCGATCGCTTGACACCCAAAGAGCGTGAATATCTGCGTGCAATGGCTGAGTTGGGATCGGGGCCGCAACGTTCGGGTGATATTGCAGACATGCTCGGCGTTGAGGTGCAGAGAGTCGCTCCTTTGAGGAGTATTTTGATAAGCAAAGGTATGATTTTTAGCCCGGCTCACGGAGATACAGCCTTCACTGTGCCACTCTTCGGTGATTTTATGAAGCGAATCATGCCTGATTTTCAGAGAGCAAATGTAACCCTCCACACCCCAAAATAACAAAATCCTTATTCTTCAACGTATTTTCGGAAAATCACTAAAAACAATGTTTTTAAATATGGCTTAACAAAGGCACTTATCGACAGGTGTGGAGGGTTACGAGCAAATGACTTGACAAAAGCGTTGTAAACAGTGCCAAATTTTTTCAAGCACCACGGCCTTCGGGTACGGGTGCTTTTATTTTATTGATTTTTGTGTTTGCCAAAAAACAACGCCGCGAGGGTGCTCGCGGCGTTTTGGTGTATCGGGGGTGAGGGAGGTTATCCGAAGTAGCCTCCGTGGACGGGGAGGACCGCTCCTGTGATATAGGAAGCGGCGTCGCTTGCCAAAAAAGCATACGCGGCGGCGATCTCCTCCGGCTTGGCAAATCGGCCAAGCGGGGTATGATCGACGACATACTTCTTGCCCGCTTCGGGGAGGAGGGCGGTCATCGGCGTTTCCGTGTAGCCGGGGCGAATGGCGTTTACCCGTATTCCTTTGCGGCCCAACTCGCGCGCCCACGTCTTGGTCATGCCTTCTATACCCGCCTTGGAGGCGGCATAATTGGCTTGCCCGAAGTTTCCCTCGGCACTCACTGATGAGGCGTTCACTATCGAACCAGACTCCTGCATGATCATATGCGGGATCACCGCATGTGTTACCAGCGCGGTGCCGCGCAGATTGACGGAGAGCACACGATCAAACTCCTCCATCGTCATCTTGACGAAACTCTTGTCGGCAGTAATGCCGGCGTTGTTGATGAGGATATCAATCCTCCCTTCTTTCCGTATAACTTGATCGACTGCTTTCCGAATGGAAAGTATGTCGGTTACATCCATGTGTACAAATCGAAATCGCGCGGCGGGGTGCATCTTGCGCAAATCGGCACTGTAGGCCGTTACGCCACCTCTCTCGAGCGCGGTGCAAATTGCCTGTCCGATGCCGCCTTCGCCACCCGTTACGATCGCCACTTTTTTATCGCTCATACAAACCCCCTTTGGTTTGATTAGTTAAAGGTACCTTCGTGTACCACCCTACCCCCAAGCCCGCGCCGACGCAACGCTTGACGAGATGTGAAAAATATGTACTATGTACCCATCAGAACCGGTCGGTTTTGGTCCCCTTCTGCGGCGGGGTTTGGTCGTAGCTCTTCTGTGAGGAGTAAAAAATGCCATACATAAAGGCATTGAATGTGTCTCTATTATCTTGGGAGCGTCCTCCGAAGAAGGATCTCAAGAGATCCTTTTTTGTGCTTGTGTTGATGATAGTTCTTTTATTGTCTTTTCCCCTGCTGTTTATTTTGAGTAATCTCTCTAGGTGAGATTACTACGATTACCGCACCGCCACAGGATGGCAGTGCGGTTTTGTTTTGCACGGCGCGCGAAGCGCGCCGGGCCCTTTCGTCCCGCCCTACCCACCATGCACTACTCACCACTCACCCATTCACCATCCATCCGCCTTGCCAATCGTCCCGTTTTGCCCTATAGTATGCGCACCAGCCGCAAGCGGCTCTTATTTTCTTTTTGTATCTATGGAACATTTTCCTTTGGAGAAGACCCGAAACTTCGGCATCATCGCCCACATCGACGCCGGCAAGACGACCACATCCGAGCGTGTCTTGTTCTACACGGGCGTTTCGCACAAGATCGGCGAGGTGCACGAGGGAGCCACGGTCATGGACTGGATGGAGCAGGAGCGCGAACGCGGTATTACAATAACCTCGGCCGCCACGACCTGCTTCTGGACACCCAGCTACGCGAAGGGCGACGAGAGTAAAAAGCACCGCTTCAACCTCATCGACACGCCGGGTCACATCGACTTCACCATCGAGGTGAAGCGTTCTATGCGCGTGCTCGACGGCGCGGTTGTCGTCTTTGACGGCGTCGCCGGCGTGGAGCCGCAGTCGGAGACCAACTGGCGCTATGCCGACGAGGGCAAGGTTCCCCGCGTCTGTTTCATCAACAAATTGGACCGCATGGGTGCCTCGTTCGAGCGATCTTTCAAGAGCATCATCGACCGCCTTACCCCCAACGCCGTGCGGATGCAGATCCCTGTGGGCGAGGAGGAAAACTTCTCCGGCGTCATCGACCTTCTGACGATGAAGTACTTCACCTTTGAGGGCGAGATGGGCAACACCATCGTCGAGCATGAGGTGCCCGCATCGCATCTTGAAGATGCCAAGAAATACCGCGCCCTCCTCGTGGAATCCATCGTCGAGCAGGACGAGGCACTCATGAGTGATTATCTTGAGGGCAAAGAGATTGCAATCGAGGATTTGAAGCGCGTTCTCCGCAAGGCGACGATTGAGATCAAGCTCGTGCCCGTTTTTACCGGCTCTGCCTTGAAGAACAAAGGTGTTCAGCTCGTTCTTGACGCTATCGTCGAGTACTTGCCAAGCCCGCTTGAGCTCCCGCCGGCTGTCGGTATCGATCCGAACACGGGCGCCGAGATCACCCGCGTTGCGGATGACAAAGGGCCGTTCGCCGCACTCGCCTTCAAGATCATGACCGACCCCTTCGTCGGCCAGCTCGCCTTCTTCCGCGTCTACTCCGGCACGTTGCAGTCCGGTTCATATGTCTACAACTCCACCAAGGGCAAGAAGGAGCGCGTTGGGCGTATCGTCCGCATGCACGCCAACGAGCGCGAGGAGGTCAAGGAGGTCTCCGCCGGCGATATCGCCGCCGCGGTGGGCCTGAAGGATACGCTGACCTCCGACACCCTCTGCGATGAGGCAAACCCCATCATTTTGGAAAAAATCGTCATTCCCGAGCCGGTTATCTCCATGCGCATCGAGCCGAAAACCAAGGCCGACCAGGAGAAGCTTGGTATGGCATTGAACCGCCTCGCCTCCGAAGACCCGACCTTCCGCATCACGAGCGACACCGAGACGGGCGAGACGATCATCTGGGGCATGGGTGAGCTTCACCTGGATATCATCGTCGACCGCATGAAGCGCGAGTACGGTGTCGAGGCCAATACCGGCAAGCCGCAGGTTGCCTACCGTGAGACCATCTCCGCACCCTCCGAAGCCGAGGTCAAGTACGTCAAACAGACGGGTGGTCGCGGCCAGTACGGCCACGTCAAGCTCCGCGTCAAGCCACTTGAACCCGTCGCCGAGGATCCAAAGGGCAAGGTCGCCAAGAACGTCAAGCGCGAGGATGGCTTTGAGTTCATCAACAACGTCAAAGGAGGCGCTATTCCGCAGGAGTTCATTCCCGCCATTGAGAAGGGTGTACGCGAGGGTATGGGCCGTGGCGTTGTCGCCGGCTTCAACCTTGTTGATATCTCTGTTGAGCTCTACGACGGTTCGTTCCATGATGTCGACTCATCTGAAATCGCCTTCAAGATCGCCGCTTCCATGGCACTTCAGGATGCCGTCAAAAAGGCGCGCCCTGTCTTGCTTGAGCCGATGATGAGTGTCGAGGTTACCTTCCCCGAGAAGTTCATGGGCGACATCACAGGCAACGTCGCCAGCCGTCGCGGACAGATCCTCTCCACCGAGGATCGCGGCATTAACAAGGTTACGAAGGCACTCTTGCCTCTCGCCGAAATGTTTGGCTATGCTACAACGCTTCGTTCGATGACCGAAGGCCGCGGTACCTTCAGTATGGAGTTCTCCAACTATGCGACCGTTCCCAAGAACGTCGCCGAGGAGATCGTCTCATCGCGGTCATAACAAGAAAAATCGCCGCCCCCGAAGGGGGCGGCGATTTTTCTTGACTCTCCGTGTCGCTTTGTGTATAGTGGATGGAAATCGCATCACTGCGTGATTTTATTTTGTTTTTCTGCTGTTTTTTGGCATAGCAGGGGACGGGGGAGAAGGGTCGCTTTGCGGCGACGCTTCTCCGCCGGCCTCTCTTGGCCGACAGGAGAACAACGGTAGTATTTAATAATTGTTTATTAGATTATCAACACACGCATATCTCATGCCGTCTCGCGCCATGCGCGCATACGCCATGCGGTAGCGGACACATTCAAGTATGGCAGAATTCAATCGCTCAAAGCCGCACGTGAACGTCGGCACCATCGGTCACGTCGACCACGGCAAGACGACCACCACCGCCTCCATCCTTCACGTCCTCGGCAATCTCGCCAAGGACAAGGGCTACGATGCCCGCGTTGAAGGCGTTGACGGTATTGATAACGCTCCCGAGGAGAAGGCCCGTGGTATCACTATCGCCTTGCACCACTCGGAGTACGAGTCTCCCAAGCGCCACTACGCGCACATCGACGCTCCCGGTCACGCCGACTACATCAAAAACATGATCACGGGTGCCGCCCAGATGGACGGTGCAGTGCTTGTTGTGGCCGCAACCGACGGCGCGATGCCGCAGACCCGCGAACACATCCTCCTTGCAAAACAGGTGGGCGTTCCCAAGGTTGTCGTCTTCCTCAACAAGTGCGACATGGTGGACGATGCCGACATGATCGACCTCGTAGAAGAGGAGGTGCGCGAGCTTCTCACCAAATACGGCTTTGACGGCAAGGCGACTCCGTTCATCCGCGGTTCCGGCTTGAAGGCGCTTGAGGCGAAGTCCCTCGACGATCCGTATGCACAAAAGATCATCGAGCTCATCGACACTCTCGACACCTACATTCCCCAGCCGGAGCGCGCCCTCGACAAGCCGTTCCTCATGCCGGTGGAAGACATCTTCTCCATCGAAGGACGCGGTACCGTCGTTACGGGCCGTATTGAGCGCGGCGTGATCCACGTCGGCGAGGAGGTTGAGATCGTCGGTATCAAGGACACCGCCAAGACGACGGTGACGGGTATCGAGATGTTCAACAAACAGCTCCAGGAGGGCCAGGCGGGCGACAACGCAGGTATTCTTCTGCGCGGTTTGAAGAAGGACGACATCACGCGCGGTCAGGTTCTCGCCAAGACGGGTTCCGTTACCCCTCACACCGAGTTCGATGCCGAGGTCTATATCCTCTCCAAAGAGGAAGGAGGCCGCCACACGCCGTTCTT
>CAYGCZ010000025.1:0-9131 GCA_964348495.1 uncultured Candidatus Saccharibacteria bacterium | reverse complement strand
GTCTTTTGTGTGGGCTATTTTTTAGAAGGGGTTCTTCGCTCCGCGTATCTCAAAGTGCACATGCGGACCGGTTGAGCGGCCGGTGGAACCGACGTAGCCGATGACTTGGCCCTGCACGACACTCGAACCGGGAACGACGATGTTTCGGCTGTTGTGAGCGTAGAGTGTCTGGGTGCCGTTTGCGTGATTGATGACAATATAGTTGCCGTAGCCGCCATTCCAGCCATATTCACGGCTCACAATGACGGTTCCTGAAGCGGAGGCGATAACCGGCGTACCCACAGGGGCGGCGAGATCGACACCGTTGTGGCCGTGAAGGCCTTGCGAGCGACGAGAGCCGGGGACAGGGTGAACGTAGTAGCCGGCGTAGGAGGGGCCGCTCATGTCGACCTTGCCACCGGAGGACGGACGCGTAATGGAGGCGGCGGGGGCACCGATTTCTCCGTCGGGGATGATAAGCTCGTCGCCCACAGCAAGGCGCACGCCTTCGGCAAGTTCGTTGAAGTCGGCAATCTCATCTGCATCGGCTTTGAACTTTTTGGCGATGCTCTGGATGGTATCGCCCTTTTGCACGGTGTAATTGACGCCAGAGACGGGGAGGATGACGAGCATCTGACCCGCGCGAATGATGCCTCCGCGCTCAAGGTTGTTGGCCCAAATAATGGTATTGGTGGAGACGCCGAACATCTTGGCGATACCGGAGAGGGAGTCGCCCTCGCGAACAACGTAGACGCTGATGCGCTCGGTCGCCTTGCCCACCGTATCACTGCCCGAAACAGTGCCCAGAGGACCGGTGTCGGGGAGGAGAGCGCTGTCGCCGACGATCGTGATGTCACCGCCGCCCTTTGAGGGATTTGGGTCGTAATTGAGTGCCGCCTGAAGCAGGGCGACATTTTGTACATTGGACGTGGCGGGAGAGACCTCCGACTCATCGGAGAAGATGGTGGATATAAGCGCAAAGACGCCGGCATGTGCCGTCGTGGCCGATTGGAAAGCGAGACCTCCTACGAATACCACAACAAAAAAGCCAAGAACCCCTCGCCGTGCGCCGTCGAGAAGACGGGCAACCACGCCGTATGACATCCGACTACAACTCCGTTTACCATCCGGAGCATCGGACTTTGAAGATAGCGGTAAAATAAGCAAAAATAAGCGGTCTTTGAGCGATTCTTGATCGATATCAAGCGTTGAACCGCACTACCCCTCGACCCGAACGCGGGAGAAAAGGTGTTTGTGGCACCGGATCTCCTGTATAGATGGCTTTCTGTCATGGGCGCGAAAATCGCGCATCGGCCATCATCTGTACCGGAAAATTGGGATACAAAGACCTTACAAGCGTCTCATTCTTTTCTTTCAAACCCTTATAAAAAAGGATATTCTGGCGTTTCAATCACCTGCTTCCTTCTATTGCACTATGGGGTCTATTGTAGCGTTCAGGGGAGGGAAAGTCAATCAAAACAAGGTTTGTTATGCACAGTGCCTCGTGGCATAAAAATACTGTAAGAGAGGTCTGTTTTACTTCGAAAAACCGACCTTCTGAACGAAACCGGCGCCCGCAAAGCGGGCGCCGGTATTCTCTATTCGATATTCTGCATTCTATATCCTAAACTTCGCGGCGATCTCATCTTCAATATCGGCGCGCGGGCGACCGTAGCGGAGAGAGGAGAGGTGTTTATACTCCGCGGCACGCTCCCTGTCTCCCGGGAGCGGCGGGAGGGTGGCGATATTGAACGGATCGCGCGGCTGGCCGCCGACGAGGAGTTTGAGGTAGGCGTTGCGGTTCTCCAAATTCATGATGTCGGCGGCGATGAAGGTCGGCGCGAATTGTTTTTCCAAAAAGGCGGCGTCTTCGGAGCCGACACGGAAGGCGGCGATGGATCCGACGTTGCCGAAGACGGCATCGCGAATATTCTCGGTAAGTTGAGCGATGAACTGGTGCGCCACCGTAAGCGAGAGGCGATATTTGCGCGCCTCTGAGAGGATTGATGAGATGGAGGTGGTGGTGATGTTTTGGAACTCGTCGATATAGAGGTAGAAATCGGCGCGGCTCTCGGCGGGGATATCCACCCGTGAGAGCGATGCCATCAAGAGCTTGCCGACCAAGATGAGGCCGATGAGGTTGGCGTTGATATCGCCAAGCCGCCCTTTGGAGAGGTTGACGAGCAGTATCTTGCGCTCGTCCATAACCTGCCTGAAATTGAACGACGAGGCCTCCTGCGCGATGATGGGGCGCATGATGTCGTTGGCCATGAAGATGTCGAACTTGCTCGTGATATAGGGGACGATATTGGCGAGTGCCGCCTCACCTCCCGCCTCGGCGGCGACTTTTCGCCAGAATTGCACGACGACAGGGTTCTTGCACTGTGAGAGTTTGAGCTCGCGGAAGCGGGCGTCGGCGAGGACGCGCGATACATCGAGAAGGGTGCTGCCCGTCTCGGGGTCTTCTATGACGAGCAGGGTTGCATTGCGAAAGTACTGCTCGAAGATGGGTCCCATGGACTCGGGCGAGCCGGCGTAGAGTTTTTGGAAGATACTAAAGAGTTCGTTGACCACAAAGGTCTTCTGCTCGGGGTATCGAGGATCATATTCGAGCATATTGATGGCCATGGGCCGTACGGTATCACTCGGATCGAAGTAGATGATATCTTCGGCGCGCGAACGGGGAATTTGTGCCAAAATATCGTCGATATCACTGCCGTGCGGGTCGATCATACAGACGCCTTCGCCCCGCATGATGTCCTGCACGATCATATTTTTGAGCAGGGTCGTCTTGCCGGTACCTGTCTGGCCGATGACGTAGAGATGGCGCATGCGGTCTTCGCGCGCGAAGCGCACCTCGCGGTCTTCGTTGCGGTAGGTGTTTGTCCCGAGAATGACACCTTCGCGCGATACCTCGGAGGGAGCGGAGGATTGTTTGTTGCGTTCTTGTTTCACATCGGAGACAGAAACGGCGGAGACGGGAAAGTGAAAGAGGGTGGTAAGCTCGCGAATGGAGAGGGGGGTGCTTTCGTCGGGGTTATACAAGCGGAAAATGTAATTGCGCACGATCTCGGCTTGAGCCTTGCCGGAGACGCGCTTGAACACGATACTGTTTGAGCCGGGGCGAGCGAATTGATTGAAGGCCGACTCGAGTTCGGTGAGTATCGTGGCGGCCTCTCCCTGCGAGGGTGCCGAGGCGATGATGCGGATATTGGTCTCAACGATGGGGTGGGCCGTCTTCTCGGAGGCGATGTGCGCATACTCCTGCCCCTCACGCAAGTGATCGTCGGTCAGTTTGGCGGTACCGTGTCCAAAGATAAGCCCCTTCAAAGCATTGCCAAAACCCGATGCGACGGTCGTCGCGAGCGAGGCGGTGGCGTCTTTGAGAGAGACGCCCTGCTTGAGGGCGCCGATTGCGTGCGCAAAGCGCGAGGTATGGAGATCGCCGACGGGCGAGATGATGAATTGAATCGCGGCGCCCTCGCCCTCTTTCTTGAGTTTTGAGAAAGCATTCAGGATCGCCTGCAGGGGGTCGTATTCAAAGGCGTCGAAGGTGCGGATGGGGAGGAGTGGCGAGGCACCGAGCGCGGCATGCGATGTGAGCGTAACACCTTGAGTATTGAAAGGATTGTAATCGTCACTATGCGCTTTTATGCGCGCTCCGGGGAAGGCTGCGAGGAGGTGTTTTTCAAAAAGGCGTTCTTTGGATGAGGGAACGGCGCAGTAAAAAATAATATCCTCGCCGACGTTCTCTTGCGCCAACTCAAGGGTGAAGTAGTGATCGCCCGCGGTAAGACCGCCCTCGCCATCGCGGATGGAGAGCATGCCGGCGTAAAATTGTTCCATGCCGGAGAGGAGTTGCACAAGGGTGCGTTCCCCTCCTTCGGGCAGGGCGCGCAGCAGCGTTACCTGAAAGAGCTTCATATGGACGGCTTTGAAGAGCGGGGTGCCTTCGCGTACTCCCGGGACAGTGCCGAATTCGGCGACATACCCGATGACAAAGCGGTGAAAATCATCCTCTACATGGGGATTTTTGAGGGATTCGGCGACGGAAAGGGCGTTCTTGAGGCCTTTTTCACGCATGAGTTCGACGAGTTCTTCAATAGGTGCTTTATGACTCGCATCAAAAGCAAGCACTTCTTCGGCGATCTCATGCTCTTTGAGACGGTACGTCTCGGCGAGAACATCTTTGGGTGCGAAGGAGCGGTAGGCGCGCACCGCCTCGAAGGCCGCTTCATTGCGCGATGGACGCTCCGCGCTCACGGAGGTGATGCGTTCTTTATCCGCGATCTGCGCACGCAAGAAGGCGATCTCTTCTTGAGGCGAAGAGAATTTAGGCACATCAATCTGTTCTCGAGAATCCACCATACGCTTCTAGTATATCAGAGCGGACATGATACAATGAGGGGACAAGAGTACCGGTAACCACCATATTCATTATGTTTGAATCATTCAAAGCGCGCTTTGGCGACAAAACTCCCGAAGAACTCGAGAAAATGGCCGACGAGAAGATCCTCATGACCGATGAGGCGCCTATTCCTCCCGAAGAAGAGGAGGATATCATTGGCGATGATGACGAGATCAACAGATCATCACTCGATAAATAAGCCATCTCAGTAATGGGTGAGCGACCGCCGCCGCACGTTCCGTGCGGCGGCGGTTTGTGTGTATACCTCTTCAGATATGAAGTGCTATACTGAACGCATCACTCTTTTTCTATGGATCCTCTCGCATCGCACACAATCGATCTCACCGCCGCAATGACCGCCGCCGGCGTTTCCGCCGATGATCAGCGAGGCATCCTCGTACAGGTGGGGGAAACGGTACTGATCGACATCGTCGCCGCCCTTATTGAAAAACTTCCGGAGGGTTACCAAGCCGACTTTGAGGCGGTGCAAGCCGCGGGAGACGCCGAGCGCATGTATTTCTTTCTACATGAGGCGATCCCCGATGCAGATATGATCGCCGAAGAAGCCGCTCGCGCCTCGGTCGCCCGCTTCAGAGAGTTGGCCGGATTGGAGCCCATTAACTAACACCCTATCCCTATCCTGTATTTTTTATGAAATCGCCCGAAGGATTTAAGCACTCGACGTCGAAGAAAGAACTGTCGGAAAAACGCTCAAAAACCGGCACTTCTCCTGAAAAAAAGAAGCGTCGGGGGCACGGGCTGCCGGAGGCGGTACTCGGCGGTGTTCATACTGTTCGTGATGCATGGGTCGTCGATGCACAAGAGGCGATGGATATCGACCGCCTTGCAAAAGAGGTCGCCACAGAGGGGGCGACGGTCGAGATGTCCACGGAGGAAGAGATCCTCTTGGACGGAAAGCCCTACCAGAAAAAAGACCCTGATCGCAAACTGTTCATCGGAAGCCGTGTCAAACCCAAGACGGAGGCGACCGCGGATGAGATGCGGGCACTCGAGGATGTTCCCGTACTTACGGAGAAGGCGGGACTGCCCGCCATCAAAGAAAAGCCGCTCGTAGAAGCGGGAGGTGTGGAAGAACCCACGGCGGAAACAGCCGATGAACGGCCGATAACGATTGAAGGCAAGGTTGTAGGTCGTGAGATTTTGCCGTTACGGAAGGAAACAAAACGTCGAAAAAAAGCGGGTAAGCCGGCATATCTCACGCCCGACTTTGATCCTCTTCATATGAGTCTTGAGCCGGACCGCATTGAACCTGGCATAACCAGTGAGGGTGTACAAGCTATTGGCGAACAGGAGGCGAAAGATGGGCTGATTACTGAACCGACAGTGAGTGATGAGGGTCTTCGTGTCGCAACAGCCACGGAAGGTGAGGGTTTTATCGTCATGCCGAGTGATGGTGGGGTGGAGGGTGAGGCATATGTGAAACACGAATTCAGACCGGAAGCACCCGCTGAAGCGACGCCGACCCCCGAATCGGCTGAGGGTTTTGCCGAGAAGCTCAAGCGAGCCGCACAGACACACTGGCAAGAATCACGCTCGCGTATTGAGCAGATGGCCGGCTGGAGTAAACGAACCGTTGAAAAATTTGCCGACCGTTGGAACGAAGCACACTGGAGCTACAAGACCGCGCTGGGTTTGGCACTCGGCGGAGCTGTTGTCAGTGGGGCGATGACAACAGGGCTCGCCTCGGCGGCCATCATCGGCGGAACAGCCGGCTTGCGGCACATCATCACCGGTGTTGTTACGTATGTAGCGGCAGATCGTTTCCTTGCGAAGTCTTATACGGAGAATAGCGTAGATACGCGCACCACACTGACGAAGATGCGCCATCAAGCCGAAGCAATAACACTCGGCGTCCTTTTTGGCGGCTATGCGGGGCAGGCGATAGGGAATATCGCCGCCGGCTTGGCCGACATACTGGAGACCTCGCCCAAAGAAATCACCTACGCAATGGGTACTGTGCAGAAAGAGTTGGATGTCCTAACAGGTGAGGGTGCGCCAGTGCCGGAGACCACCTCGCCCGAAGTATCGTCGGCAATCGGGGAGACACCCGTCGCCGAACACCTCGTGGAAAAGGGCGATACTGTCTGGTCCATAATCGGAGAAGAGGCGAAAGAGCGCGGCTTCACCGAAGGGCTGAACACCGCACAGCAAACCTACCTCATAGATGCCGCAAAAGACCGCCTCGCGGCGATGAACCCCGCGGAGTTGCGCGAGATGGGCATTTCAAGCGGCGATGTGAACCTCATAAAACCGGGTGAAGCCATTGATCTTAGCTCACTGTTTGCGGATACCGCCTCGCTCGACGAGGTGCGGGAGACGGCGCAGAACCTCTCGCCGCAGGCGCAGGAGCATATTCTTTCATACGAAGCGCCTCATGCAGTAGAGCATACCGTTGAAGCGGTACATCCTGCCGACGTACGGCCGGAGGTAGGCGAACAAGCCCTTGATGCCGCGACACTTGAGCAAGCCCGCACCGGCATGGAAAAGCAGATCAACGAAATCTACGGTCGGAGGTGGTGGCATTTTGATGCCGGACACCGCTATGAATGGGAAGGGGTACCGGAGCAAGGCCGCATCGGCGTCAAAGATATGGAGGTTGAGAAGGTACTCAACAAAGACTTCGGCCCTCACTTTGGTCGCATCCTCGACGGCATCGAGCAGGGAAATCGCAAGCAATTGCTCGGCTATCTCGTGGAGTTGCGCGCGCAGGGCATCACCCCCCTTGCCGGCGAGACGACCGGCAACTATATGCTCCGCGCGCTTATTGAGTTAGAGAGTAAAAAATGATCGCCTATTGAGGATGGCGACCGTAACCTAAAAACTTCCCTTGTGATGGGAGGTTTTTTAATTCACCATTTCTATTTTTCCGGAGTATACGAGGTAACTCGGCAAATCTGATTTGCCGAGTTACTATGCGGTATCACCGTATCCTTTTTCTTTTAGCTCGTTTTTTCTATGATGCGCAATCATGCGGTATACTGTACGAACTATGGATTACCTCTCAGGCCTCAACGAGCCGCAAAGGGAAGCGGCGTTGCATACCGAAGGGCCACTGCTCATCGTGGCGGGCGCGGGCGCGGGCAAGACCCGCACCGTTACCTATCGCATTCTCCATCTTATACGAAAGGGTGTTTCGCCCGAGAAGATCCTCGCGGTAACCTTCACCAACAAGGCGGCCGCCGAGATGCGCGAACGGCTCGCCTCACTCCTCGGCAATGACCGTATCGCCACAAACCCTTATTCCGTAAAGGAAAAACCCTTCGTGGCGACCTTTCACTCGCTTTGCGTACACATCTTGCGCACCTATGCACAGGCCGCGGGTCTCAAAAAATCCTTCGTCATTTTGGACCGGTCGGATGCCATCGCCCGTCTCAAAGATGCTATGCGCGAGACGGGTTTTGACCCGAAGACGCACGACCCTAAAAAGATACTTTCCATCATTTCGCGCGCAAAGGGCGACCTGACATCGCGCGAGGAGTACCTTTCATCGGCGGCGGGGGCGACCTTCGCACAGATCGTCGCGGCCGTGTGGCGCCGCTACGACGAGATCCTCACCGCCGAGTCGGTCTTGGACTTTGACGATCTCCTCGGCAAGACGGTGCGCCTCCTGCGCGCCGACGCCACGGTACGCGAAGCATGCCAGAATGCGTGGCACTATCTCCATATCGACGAATACCAAGACACCAACAAGGCGCAATACACCATCACCCGCCTCCTTTCCGGCGAGCGGCGCAACGTCTGCGCCGTGGGAGATGCTGACCAAACGATCTACACATGGCGAGGCGCGACGGTGAAAAACATCATTAATTTTGAACGCGATTATCCTTCCGCGCGGATCATCCTTCTGGAGGAAAACTACCGCTCAACCGGCACGATCATCGCCGCGGCCAACGCCGTCATTACTAAAAATACCGAGCGGCGCGACAAGAACCTCTTTACCAAGAACGCGCAGGGGGTGCCGATCTCGGTCTTTCATGCCATGGATGAGGGGAGGGAGGCGTTTTTTGTCGCCTACAAGGCCCTTGGCCTCATCGAACGCGGCGCAAAGCCTGAGGAGATCGCCGTCCTCTACCGCGCCAATTTCCAATCCCGCGCCTTGGAGGAACAATTTTTAGCCCTTGGTATTCCTTACCAAGTGCTCGGTACGCGCTTTTTTGAGCGCAAAGAGGTAAAAGATGTTCTGTCGTTCATCGCCGCATCGCGTAACCCTGAAAATCTCAATGATATAAAGCGCATCATCAACATTCCGGCGCGCGGCATCGGCAAAGCGACCGTCGCCAAGATATTTTCAGGCGGCCGCACGGCCATTACCGGCAAGACCGGCGCCGCCGTGGAGGCGTTTTACGCTTTGCTAGGTACGATCCGCGACGCCTCCTATACAATGCCGCCCTCGGAGCTGGTCAGTTTTGTCCTTACTGCTTCGGGCATGGAGCGTGCGCTGAAAGAGGAAGGCGGGGAGGGAGAGGAACGCATGGAGAACGTCCGCGAGCTCGCCAGTTTGGCTATGCGTTACGACCCCCTACCGTCCGATGAAGCGGTGGACAAGCTTTTGGAGGATGCGGCACTCGCCGCCGATCAAGACGCCCTCATGGACGAACGCGCCAAAAGCGGGGTCAAGCTCATGACTATCCATGCCTCAAAAGGCCTTGAATTTCCTTATGTTTTTATCACCGGCATGGAGGCGGGGCTCTTTCCGCACCTGGCGTTCGGTGAGAGTGAGGGG
>CAYGCZ010000024.1:0-9316 GCA_964348495.1 uncultured Candidatus Saccharibacteria bacterium | reverse complement strand
GGTTGTCCCCGCAAACACCATCGCCGTTTCATCGGATGTTCCTCCCTCATCGGCATTCTTGCGCACATCGGCCCATTCCCCCGTCAGCACCGACTCGTTCACCGTCATATCGTAGCCGCGTACGAGCCGCGCATCAGCCGGAACGCGGATACCCTGCTCCAGGATGATCACATCGCCCGGCACCACCTCTTCAGCCGCAATGCGCCGCTTGTACCCGTCGCGGATCACGAGCGCGTGCGCCTCCTGTGAGGCGCGAAGACGCTCAAATGCCCGATCGGCGCGCCCCTCTTGCACAAGATCAATCAGCGCATTAAGGAAGAGTGTCGCCGCGATCACGACGGTATTGACCATCTCGCCGAGGAGGAATGTTACACCGCCCGCGGAAAGCAGGACCAAGACGAGAGGATTTTTGAGTTCTCGGAGGAGGCGGCGAAAGATACCGGTGCGTTTGGGCACCAAAAATGAGTTATGTCCGTAGCGCACCGATCGCGCCTCCGCTTCTGCTGTCGCTAGACCTCGGTCGCCATCGGTCGCGAGACGATGGTAGAGATCGCCTATCGTCTCGGAGAGTTGCTGTTTCGCGCCACGCTCATGATCCATACCGTTTATTGTAGCATGAGCAATGCCGTGAATATCACTTCTGTGCTACACTGTTCTTATCATTATTATTCTTACTCTTTATGATCCACGAAGACCTGCGCGAACAACTCAAAACAGCTCTCAAAGCAAAAGATGCCGTGGCGCTCCGTTCCATCCGCGGCCTGCTTACCGCCCTCACCAACGAGGCCGTCGCCACGGGCGGCACCCCGCAAACCATCCTTCACGATGAGAAGGTCATCGCCGTAGTAAAGCGCATGGTAAAGCAGCGCAAAGACTCTATCGAGCAATTCCGCGCAGGTGGACGCGAAGACCTCATACCGGTCGAAGCGGAAGAGATGGCGTACTTGGAAAAGTACCTCCCGCAGATGATGTCCCGCGAGGAGATCATCCCCATCGCCGAGGCGAAAAAAGCCGCGCTCGGTGTCGATGACAAGGCCAAGCTGGGCATGCTCGTCGGTGCCGTCATGAAAGAACTTGCCGGCCGTGCCGATGGAGCCGACGTGAAGAGCGTGGTTGAACAGTTGTTTACATAAACCTCCCTGCAAACGACGTTGAATTGGGAATTAAAAAAATAAAAAAGTCAACTTGATTCGTAACAACATAGTGTGAGAAAATCCTAGGTGGAGATACAGCACCTTCGGGATAAGCCCTTCGAGGGAAGATCATCGCTGATTAGCGTATCTCCACCTCTTCATTTGACGCTCACTATAGTGAGCGTCTTTTTTTGTTTCTGTATTCAAAGTGAACGAGTTTCTTCGCCTCCTCTAGAGTAAACTCACCTATCTTCGTGCGCCGCAGGGCGCTCACCGTCGCCGGCACGCCCAAACATACGGCCGCCATATACGCATAGTACATATCATATTCCTCATTTAGACAAGTTGAGTGGTGCATAACCCATGATACGATGATTACAGATAGAACATCGCAATAACCAGGAGGTGTCCCATGGGACGCACATGTAAACAAAAAGAGATACTCAAACTAAAAGTCGCCTGCATTTCAGGATTGAATTATCCAAACTCCGGACATCGCGTCGGCCTCTGGCATTTGTTACCCGAGATATGCGCGAGTGAAGAAGTTGATTCTATCTATCTTATCGGGGGGCTTGTCTGCGGGATGACCATCAAGGAGGAGATGAAAAATCTCACCTCGAACCATGAGCCGCATAAGGAGGAAGACGAGGACGATTCCAAGGATAAGAAACGGAAACAGAGCAAGAAAGAACAGATTGATGAGCAGAATGCACTCAAAACGCAGTACCTGCAGGATCTCGTCGCCTACTTGGCGAATAATCTCCCCGTTATGAAACATCATAAAACGGGAGACGACCTGAAGATCCACATCATCATCAGCCCAGCCTATGACGGCAAGTACGGACAATGGATCGCCACCGAACTCTGCGAGGTGCGCAAGGATATCGTCGTCTACCGAAAAGGTGGCGATCGCTTGGTAACTCACGATGGCATTGTCATCGGATGTTATCCGCCCAAAAAAGCATCGTGGCGCGGAGAGTATTACGACACTCCCGTTGCGCGCGTTTTGAGCGACCAACGGAAGGGAAGCACGCGGGGTATCGGGGATATCGGCATCGTCGGCTGTTTTGGCTCTTCACTGCTTCATCCCGGGGATTCTTCGAGGATACAGAAACCCTACTTGTCTCTTCCTTTGCTGGCGAAGATAGATGAAATGCGAACAGCCGAAAATCAGATCGGGGTTCGTATCGTATCTTTCTACGGGACACCTGCGGGGAAAAAGCTCGTCATCCGAGCGCAAGAAGCGGAGGTAACCACCTATTCTTTCAAAGACATGCTCGCCAACGAATGGGAGATCGCCTCACGATCATCATCACCCGAAACTATCAAGAACAGTCTTCAGCGGGATGTCATACGATGTATCGGGACGCAAGGCCCCTCAACACTTCGTCAACTTGCGGAATACGCACATGTCGAAAGACACATCGTTGAGCAGGGAATGGCCGGCCTCCTCGGTAAACGAATCAGTAAATATTGGCCGGGTATCATCTATGATGATGCATCGCGACAATACAAATTTCCTGAAAAGTTTTTCCAGGAACGAGTGCGCTATACGCTGGAGACACCGACGACCGATGAACGATTCCTCGGGTTCGCCTGCTTACATGCAGGGTGCCGCCATACGGATATGGGCTTCATCATCGATACGATGCCACAGATCGCGCTTGCGCATGGATCACACTATCTGATCGGTGCGGGTGATTTTGTGGAGGGGTTTGCACATACCCTCAAAACAAACGGGGAGAATTATGGAAGTCAGCATCTTGTGGCAACAACCTATAACTACCAAGAAAACCTCGCGGCTTACTTGGTAAGCAGGGTTATTTGTTCCATATTTGATGAGCGGTGGAAGACTCGTAGGAAAAAGAGGGTTTCTACAGCGACACTTAAGGGATTGATCTCTGACGCGCTCATCACCTTCCTGTATATACCTGGAAATCACTGCGAATGGGTGGAGCACAAGGAGTTCTCGGCACATTCTGTATTTGCTCCCGCACTATCGCGTTTTGTAGAGCGACATCTAAAGACGGTGCTCTGCAAGAGTTATGGTGCGCGGGTATGCGACATCATAACGGAACTCCTCCCGCAAAAACTGGTGCGCTTGGAAGAAGGGCAAGTATACACCCTGCCTTCAGGTTTGAAGATGGCGTTACTCCATCCGAAGATGGGCAGGACACTTACCGCCTCCATTCGCTCCCAGAGCGCCCTTTTGCTTACGAAAGAATGTCAGATCGTAGTATTGGCAAACTTTCATGATTCATTGGCCATGGAAGAGTGGGAGCCGCGTCTTGGACAGCGATTTGCTCAAAAACTGGCGACTCTCAAAGTCGCATCCAGCTTTGAGCGGGGAAAGATGAAAACGTTGGATTTTGGTCCGGCCGCATTCTCCGTGATGAGCAAGGATACGCGTATCATCAAGACGGCGACACGCTTCCATGCAACCAAGAAAACAACGGATCAGATACAGGAGAGGAATGTTGAGATTCTCAACGGATTTGAGGCGTATCTCAAGAAACACGAACTCCACCTGATACAACACTGGTGGAAGGGAGAAAACCGGTAGACTACTCAACCGAGATCACTTCTGATCTCGGTTTTTTGTTTGAACGGGTTTTTCACAAAAAAAGCCGCCTTTGTATCGGCGGCTCTCCACACTTTTACACCAACGCCTGATTCGCCCACTCTGCGAGGCGTGAGCGAACGCCTTCCTGCAAGATCACATGCGCGGCATGCTTACAGGATTTTAGTTTCTCCACTAAATACGTAAGACCGGAGTCCGCCTCCGTAAGGTACGGCGTGTCGATCTGTTTTAAATTCCCTAAACAGACCACTTTCGTTCCCTCTCCTGCCCGTGTTATCACCGTCCGTATCTGGTGACGTGTGAGGTTTTGTACCTCATCCACGATCAGATATTCGCCTGTGAATGTCCTCCCGCGCAGATAAGGAAAAGGGATGGTGGTTATTTCACTGGCACTTCCCAGCGCACGCATGTTATCGGTAAATGCTCCCATCCATGGCTCCGTCTTTTCCTCCGCCGTCCCGGGCAAGAACCCGATATCCTCTCCAAACGGCACAGGCGCACGCGTCGCCGAGATACCCTCGTAGACACCACCCCTTCCGCTCTGTTCCAATCCGGCCGCCAGCGCGAGCAAGGTTTTACCCGTACCGGCAGCTCCGAGAAGAACGACGAGGTCAATATCCGGATCCATCAAGAAGTTAAGTGCGATTTTTTGTTCAATATTCCTTGCGAATATTTTAGAAATAGGTTGCTTACAATAATTCGTAAGCGGGACTGCCTTGGCATATTCACCACTTAGTTCTACCACACGCACGTGCGGCACTCCCTCCCCTTTTGATGCGATTAAGCATTGTTGTGGAAAGAGATTTTCTACGTGGAAAGAGATTTTCTACACCGGGCCCGGTCAAACAATAAGCTTCAGCGCCTTTTGTACCTGTGCGCTCAACACGTACATCAGCTTCAGCCAAGAGACGATACCCCGTATCCAACAGGTCGCTGTCATCTATCACCTTGTCCTTGTGATAGTCTTGCGCCGCAAGACCTAGGATGCGAGCCATGATCCGTACATTTCCATCTTTTGACACGAGCACTACTTCTTCATCGGGTCGCTCTTTTTGAACCATCAAAGCGACATCTAAAATTCGATTATCCTTCTCCATCTCCAATCCTTTGAAATGTTGCCGTGGTGCGTCGGGCACAAAAGCTATCTTTCCTCCATTTTTGAGAGAGATGCCCTCCCTGATCTTCTTGGGATCCAATAGGGTGAGTTCGTCCAGTATTCGGCTTGCCGCTCGGGCATTGCGTGCAACTTCATCTTTTCCTTTCTTGAGGCCATCCAACTCCCGCAGGAGTTGCTGTGGAATGACCACCCTATTCTCCTCAAAAGAGAAGACAGCCTGCGGATCTGAAACAAGCACGCACGTGTCCAAAACATGGTTCTTAGGCATAATGCCTCCTATGGTTGCGATTGTGTAAATGAACCCTCTACCTCTCTCCAGAATGCCCTTTGAGGGCAAAAAGTCAAGGAGGTACCACGGATGGAGCCACAAGAAAAGCCCCCGTCATGAGGGCTTTGGTTTCAGTACCGGCTTCTTTTTTTTATTTTTTATCTTCTTCTTTTCCTGCGGTTTCTTTTTAACCACGGTTTGTTTCTTTTTCTTCTCCGGTGCGACGGAGACCTTCGTCGCAGGCGGCTCCGCCGCAACGATCGTGCCGTGGGGCGGTATGACGAAGATATGAAAACATGTGTTTATTCCTTCGTAGAGTGCGCGCACGCGCCCGCTCTTCATATCGGCCGCAAGCCTCCGATACATCCATGTTTTCTGACGTTTGCTCATACGACGAAACGAGATGTCAAACGTCGCACCCGTCAGGTGGGTAGAGCAGGTCGCCGCTTCTTTGCATTGCGCCGCACTGCGACTACCCAGTCTATGTTGGTACTGCAAGTCGCGTACCAACGAAGAAACCTTCAGTTTTTGATAACTCGGGGCTCGCCCCGCTTGCTCGACAAAATCTCGCGCAAGTTCGGCGAGATACGCGGCCGCCCACGGTTGCAGATACCGACGATCTTTATGGACCCGGTGGTCTATGATATGATCGTCGGTATACGTCGGTATTCGTTGCAAACGCAGTTGAGCACCGACAATAGTTTGAAGCGATTTATACCGCGGGAGTTTCGTTTTGTTCGCGATACTATTCTCCTTGGCGATCTTCGCCCGCCGTTCCGGGGCAGTACCGCCCAGTTCGCCATATTGAAATTGATCCTTTCCCCACGCCGACAGAGCGAAAGAAAGGGTAAAAAATAGCAGAAAACAGCGAATACACATATTTCCTCCCCACTGTCCGGTTGTAGAAAAAAAATATACTCTCGCTTGAGTGTACCATATCTAGACCATAAAGTCTACAAAAGGCAACAGTATGCACTCGCGTATATGTCCATGTTGCGGCGTTAGTGTGTTGCGATACGATAGATGGTATGAAAGAAGAAAATCCTACATTTGATTCAAAAGATATGAAAAACCTGCCACAGATGGTGGCGCGCGGATTTGAGCACATGAATGAGCGGTTTGCGGAACTACGAATAAACGAGTGAGGATTGAAAGTGATATTCGGTTATTAAAAGAGCGTGCGGGTGTCTAATCTATCCATCACATAGACAAAAATCGTCGGCATGCCGACGATTTTTGTGACTTAGGTTCAGGGTGAACATGCTCTAGGTGACCCTACGGGGAATCGGTCAGAAGTTTCTAACGTTTTTGGTTCGCTACGCTTCCAAAAATGTAAGTACTCCTACCCCAACTTGGGGAGCCGGGGGCAGAAGGGATCGCTGGCGGGTCTCCTTAAAAACAGAACACCGCACAAAGCGCGATGTTCTGTTAAAGACGAACAGCGGTGGGTTAATTGCGCTTTCGTCCGCGTCCGTGCTTTTGAGACAGAGCACTCCCGGCAACAGATTTTGTTGCTCGGGACGTGCGTCCACTCCTAAGGAGTTGACTTGCCTTCGTTGCGACACGGCGACTTGTAGTTTTGCGGTGGGCCATTTTTACAAAATTAAGCTAATAATTTTTACCGACATTCCGACAACATCAAGAGGTTGTCGGCGTCCGTGTCGTTCGGGAGTGTCTTCACGTATTTTGTTCCGCGAGATGTTTCCTCTGCGGTTAGATACGCCTTGCTTCCGTCATATGGGTCTTTTACATATGCGACTCCATTTTTTTTGATGAAGTCATACATTTGTAGACGGGTTGAGTTGCCAGTAGCCCCCGTCGAATCATCCATCCACCCCAGATCGCTGATTGCGATGTATGGATTTTCGTGATTACCTAAGTCTTTACTGATGCAAGTAATTTGCACTGCCATTCTAGTGTTAATTGTGATATTGGTTAATTTTTGGTGACATACTACAATGTAGAGGAGCAGAGAAATAAGGTTCGACGAATTTATTCATTGCTCGGCTACGTTTCGGATAATATCTTGTCCGAAATGCACCTATCGGAAACAGAACAACGGTCGTCAGTAAAGATGTCCGTTGTTTTGTTTTTTGACCATCCCAATGTCGGAGACCACCGGAATTGTTTATATTTTACGCGGCTCTTTTTTAAAATGCAAGTGTAAAGTAATTTTTTGTTCAATAATTTGTCAACTGTTGACGGTTGACACCCCTTTCAGGTACTATGGGTACATAATGCATCAAATTCAGCAACAACTTTTAGAGCTCTCCCAAAAGTATGATTTGAAAAAAATGGGCTTACGCCAAATAGGAAGACTTATCGGTGTCGAACATCCTCAAAAGATTAAATTTCACATGCAAAAGATTGGACTACTCGAAGACGGAAAAAAGAAAAGACCCACTTCCATAAAATCTCCGTTGGTTAATAAAGCAAAAAATCTTCTCTCCATACCTATATTAGGCTTAGCAAATTGTGGTGATGCGACAATGCTTGCGGAAGCTCGAATAGAAGGCACATTGTCCATTTCCAGAAAATTACTCCCGACAAGTCATGTTGATAATCTTTTTGCTGTAAAAGCTGTTGGATTATCGATGAATAAAGCTAGTGTCAATGGAAAATCTATTGATGACGGCGACTATGTGATAGTGGATGGAGAAGATAAAAATGTAAAAACTGGTGATTATGTCCTTTCTGTCATTAGCGGACTTGCCAATATTAAGCGTTTTTCAGAGGATAAAGATCATAAACAAATTGTTTTACAATCAGAATCAAGTCAATTTTTTCCACCAATTCATATTCACGAGGACGATCTTGATGAGTATTTAGTAAATGGAAAAGTTATTGAGGTTATTAAACAGCCTCAAGAAAATGAATATCGTTACGAACCAATTTAGAAAATGGTAAACTAAGAGTAGTTATTATGAAAAAGAAAGAAATTAAATTTAAGCTCGCAGAATTATTTTCAGGCCCAGGCGGACTAGCTCTTGGTGCAATTCGATCTCTTATTGAAAATAATAAAAGTATTTACAGTATTGAACCTGTTTGGGCAAACGACTACGATGCCGATACCTGCAAAACATACGCTCGTAATATTCATCATGGAAATGAAAAGAATGTAGTTTGTGCAGATGTTCGAGAAATAGATTTTAAAAAAGTGCCGAAATTCGATGTTCTTGCTTTCGGATTTCCTTGCAATGATTTTAGTGTTGTCGGTGAGCAAAAAGGTTTCGATGGAAAATTTGGACCTCTTTATTCTCACGGAGTCAAAGCGATAAACACGCATAATCCAAAGTGGTTCATTGCAGAAAATGTCAGTGGCTTACAGAGCGCAAATGGGGGCGATGCTTTTAAACAAATTTTGAAAGACCTCGGTTCGGCGGGGAAAGGTTATGTTCTTACACCACATTTATATAAATTTGAAGAATACGGGGTACCACAACAAAGGCACCGTATTGTCATTATCGGCATAAGAAAAGATTTAGGCTTGAAATTCAAAGTTCCTGCTCCTACCACAAAGAATAATTATGTAGGTGCGCGCGAAGCAATCGAAAATCCGCGAATATTAGACGACGCAGAAAATCACGAGCTTACCAAACAATCTGCGGGCGTTGTTGAGCGACTAAAACATATTCCTGCCGGAGAAAATGCTTGGTATGAGGGAATACCTCAACATTTGAGACTGAATGTAAAAGGTGCTCGCATGAGTCAAATTTATAAAAGATTAGACCCTCAAAAACCCTCCTATACGATCACTGGAAGCGGAGGAGGCGGAACGCACGTTTATCATTGGTCAGAACATCGTGCCCTTACAAACCGAGAAAGAGCGCGATTACAATCCTTTCCTGATGATTTTGTGTTTGAGGGCTCAAAGGAAAGTGTAAGAAAACAAATCGGTATGGCTGTGCCTCCAGTTGGAGCACAGGCGGTTATTTCTGCCGTACTGAAAACTTTCGCAGGAATACCTTACGAATCTGTTGAATCAAAAATAACAAATGGAGAGGCTATCGCACAGGCGATAGCGAGTTTGTTCGATACAGTAGAAGATAGGGCTATAGTTTCTCTATAAGTTCTTGCCACTCTTTCTTTGTTTTCTTCAAAAGCCCAGACTTTTTGACGAATCGAGTACCATCAAATTCTTGTCCGGGGATTTGTTTTACTTCTTCCAATTCAGAGTAATGACACCAACCCACAACCTCACAAGGTATATTTATAAA
>CAYGCZ010000023.1:0-10656 GCA_964348495.1 uncultured Candidatus Saccharibacteria bacterium | reverse complement strand
CGAACTCCCGTCTCATCCTTGGCAAGGACGTGTTCTACCACTAAACCATACCCGCGTATGAGGGCATTATACTGGATTGTTTTTCTTTTTCAACTAGTGCTTCCGCCAGGACGCGGTCACGAGTTACTAAGCATATTTCTTCGCTTCGCTCGAAATCTGCCAAGTACTCGCGACCCCGGCTCGGCCGTTCCTCTCGGCAGGAGAGAGCCGCGAGGAACATGCCTGCGCCTTTCGAGTCCTGGACGCGAGCAAAGCAGTTTGCTCGCTCGGAAGCACCATACTAAAAACCGCCTAATGGCGGTTTTTAGTATGGTGCTTCCGCCAGGACTCGAACCTAGAATACAACGTTCGAAGCGTTGCGTGATATCCGTTTCACTACGGAAGCGATGTGCAAACTATACCCCATCTTTCTATGCGTGGCAAAGCGAGTATTGGTATAGTACACTGACGAATATGAATGGGCTCCACAAACTGCTCTTGGTACCGCACCCTGTTTCACGTGTAACAGAGACCCTGCAAGGAGCGGGGTTTGAGGCATACTTGGTGGGTGGGTGCGTGCGCGACCTCATTATGGGCAAGAAGCCGAAAGACTGGGACGTGACGACGAACGCGCGACCACAGGAGATTATTACTCTGTTTCCAAAGACGTTTTACGAAAATGATTTTGGTACGGTGGGGGTGGTAAACGAGGACACCGAGGATGAGACGCTTCGCGTTGTCGAGGTTACTCCATATCGCCTCGAAGGCGGGTATTCCGATAAACGCCGCCCCGATACCGTAACGTTTACCCGTAATCTTGAAGATGATCTGTTGCGGCGCGACTTTACCATAAACGCGATGGCATATGATCCTGATAAAAGACAACTTGTCGATCTCTATAAAGGACAAGAAGATATAAAGGACAAAATAATCCGTGCCGTGGGCAATCCCGATGAACGTTTCAACGAAGATGCCTTACGTATCATGCGGGCGATCCGTATTGCAACAGAAATCGGTTTTATCATCGAAACGGAGACGGGGGAGGCGATACGAAAGCACGCCGACTCACTCAAGGCGATTGCAGTGGAGCGTATCCAGGTCGAGTTTTCAAAGATGATCATGTCGCCGGAACCGATGGTGGGTGTTATCTCTCTCCACGAACACGGTATTTTGAAACACATCGCGCCGGAGCTTGAAACGGGTCTGGGAGTGGAGCAGAACGGCGATCACATCTATCATGTCTGGGAACATAACCTCCGCGCTGTTCAGCACAGCGCCGAGCGCGGCTGGCCGCTCCATATCCGCCTTGCGGCGCTTTTTCACGATATTGCCAAGCCGGAGACACGCCGCTTTTCGGAGGAGAAGCGCGATTGGACCTTCTATGGCCACGATGTGGTGGGGGGCCGTGTGACCAAAGGCATCATGGCGCGATTAAAATACCCGAAGGATATGACCGATACGGTGGCAAAACTCGTGCGCTGGCATCTCTTTTTTACCGATATCGACAAGATCACCCTCTCGGCGGTGCGGCGGCTTGTGCGCAACGTCGGGCCGGAGAATGTCTGGGATCTGATGAAAGTTCGCGCTTGCGACCGTATCGGCATGGGGCGACCAAAGGAAAAGCCCTATCGCCTGCGCAAGTACGAGGCGATGATTGAAGAGGCGACGCGCGCGCCGGTGTCGGTAGGTATGCTCAAAATAGACGGCGCGCGGATCATGGAACTTACGGGAGAAAAGCCGGGGCCGCGGCTTGGTTTTATCCTCCACGCCCTCTTGGAGGAGGTATTGGAAGACCCGGAGCTTAATACAAAAGACTATATGGAGGAACGTACGATTGCACTTGCCCACATGAGCGATGATACGTTGAAGACGATCGGCGAGAGGGGTAAGGAGCGCAAGGAAGAGGAGGAGGAGCGGGAAGTGGGTGAGATACGCAAGAAACATAAGGTGAAATAATTTACTTAGGATCCCGGTTCCTAAGTGAAAAACCCCCACTGCATCCTGCAATGGGGGTTTTGTTTAGAGGTATTTTGCCTCGGCTTTTGCCCATCGTGGGATGGGCGCACTATCCAGCAGTTGCTGAATAGTGCAAAGATCCTCCGCCACGATCTTTTGCCGACACAAAAGATTGTTTATGTCCTTATATAAAGAACCCCGATCATCTTCCTTGAAAATTCTTCTGAGGGATTCCACCAAGTCCCTCAAATGATAGTGATTGACATACTCTCTCCTTGTGAGGAGATCCTTGATTGCAATCCATGCAATCTTTTGCACCTCTCTTTTTTCCACATCCAGACGAACTGTATTTTTCTTTCGCGGATACATCACCGCGAAAAAATAGTTGATGAAGCTACTTCCTTTTATGAACTTCTCAACCCTCAATATCCTTGTCAGTTCGCCCTGCACGAATACCTCCCCCACTTCCTCTTTTGCCTCCCTTACCATTCCCTCCTCGGGAGTTTCACAACCTTCTATCTTCCCTCCGGGAAGGAAGTACATACCAGACCTCCCCGTCTTTTCGATGAGGAGAATTTTTTTAAATTGCTCATCTATGCAGATGAGCGAAGCCACACCCTTATCCATACAACCTCCTCGGTTAAAAAGTTTTCAAACAACGATGCGACAGGACGCCACATCTGCATACACTTATACCAGAAGTATATAAAAAGTCAACAAAAAACCGCCGCTACCATGCGACGGTTTGGAGTTTTTCGGAGATCAAAATCAGATGACCCGAAAAGACTCCATGAATTTTTGTATTGCGAGGTCATTCTTACCTCGCTCCTCCAAGATTAACCAGAGGATATACTCTGGTTGGTCTTGGAGGAGACCTTTTCTTGCGAGAGAGTGGACCACTCCCGCAAGATCCTCTCCACACAAGCTGGTGAGGCCTTGTGTGGTTAAGGTTCTCTTTTCCCCAACCTTGAGGAAAAAAACGGCCTCTCTTGTCGTTACACCTACGGAGGTTGCAATCCTCACAACCCCTCGACCTGTCTCTGCCGTCCTTGTCAGCATTATACGGTCATCCCTGATGAAAATCCTTTTCTTTATAACTTGCACTTCCTTCTTTGGAAGTGCCTCCGAAACGTATCTTCCGGTACGTTCCGAAAAAAAATTGAACTTATTCATCGTTTCTCCTCCTCAAATTCATTGTCTATGACATCACTCTCTCCCTCAAAGGAGAAATGTAGGGGAAGACTCCTTATGTCCTCCACCTTCTCCTTCTCCAGGATACAGCTAAAAACAATCCTTGTTTTTAGCTGTATTTTTTTTATTATTTCCCCGACCCCTATCAGAGTCGAGATAAAAACAAAAAAAACATCCCCCGTTTCATCTTCAATCAGAAAACTTTCTGATTGAAGATCTTCTTCCACCCGAACTCCATTTTCTTGCGCGGCGCAAAGAGCCGCGCGCTGGGCTGTTTCTCCGTTTCGAAGGGGGGCACAAACCCCCAACACCCCCCCCTCCAACACCTCTGTCACTTTTTTTTCGCTCATCTCCTCTTCTGTATGGAAGAGGACGAGTACAAATTCCGTCATACATACCTCCAACTAAAAATTTTCAAACATCATTCTCCCGTCGCGGCGGGAGTCCTGAAAAAACAAATGTTTTTTCTGCTCTTCACAATATAACATACTTGTAAAAAAGTCAAGTTTTCTCGGGTGTGCCGCGGTGAGCGTCGTGAAATTTCTTATGAATATCTTTGAGGTGTTTGTCGGTAACGTGCGTATAGACCTGCGTGGTGCTTATATTGGCATGGCCAAGGAGGGACTGGACGGAGCGCAAGTCGGCGCCGTTGCGCAAAAGATCGGTGGCAAAACTGTGGCGAATGATGTGCGGAGTTACTTTACGGTCGATGCCTGCTTTGGTCGCATACTGTTTGACGATACGTTCGATAGACCGCGGGGTGAGGCGCAGTCCGTCATTGTGTGAAATTTTGGTGAGGCGCGACGGGGTGAGGCGTATAAAAAGGGCGTCGTCCATATCCTCGCGGGCGGCGAGGTAGGTGGTGAGCGCGGCGCGGGCCGAAGGGGAGACGAAGACGGGGCGCACCTTGCCGCCCTTGCCGCGTACCGAGAACTCATCGCGTGAAAAATCAAGGTACCGAGAAAGCGCGCAGAGCTCGGAGACGCGCAAGCCGGTGGAGAAGAAGAGCTCCAAGAGGGCGCGGTCGCGCAGCGACCGCGCATCGGAGCCGGAGGGCGCGGCGAGGAGGCGAGCAAGCTCCGCCTCGGAGATAAGGTCAAGATCGCGGTCGCCCGTCTTGGCGAGCTCTATCGCCTCGGGAGAGACAGTCCGGATGCCGCGCTTGTGGAGATATTTGAGAAAACCGCGCAGGGCGATCAGGTGATAATTTTGTGTCTTCTTACCTACCGTCGCTCCGTTGCCGCGCAGGGGAGCGGGCTGACGGTTGAGCCAGAGCCGATACCGGCGCACCGTCTCCTCGGTAAGTTCGGACATATCGCCGACACCGCTCGCGGTGGCGAAGCGGTCGAGAAATCTGCGGTAGGCCTCCACTGTTTTTATACTGCGACCGCGTTCGATCTCGAGGTATTCAAGGTATTCGCGTATCAATGATGAGAGATTATGCGACATTGGTACTAGTATAGCGCATGGCACAGTGGGTATGTAGTATGTGCCGTGCGAAGGGGCGGTTTTGGCACAGCCAAAACCGCCCGTATCGTCCCGCGGCGGTTAGAGCCCGTCGCGACTGACCACATCTTGCAAAAAATGTCACTATGTGTTAAGATCGGAGCAATGATGTCAAAGAAAACAAAAGGTAAGGTTATCAACGATGCGGCCCTCAAAGAGGGTGACACCGGCTCTCCGGAGGTGCAGATTGCCCTTTTGAGCCGCAAGATCACCGACTTGACCGCGCACCTGAAGAAGAACCGCAAAGACAAGCACTCTCGTCGCGGTCTTTTGCAGATGGTCGCCGATCGCCAGGCACACTTGAAATATCTTCTCAAGAAGAACACCAAGCGCCACGGCGCCATCGTAAAGAAGGTTGGTTTGAAGAAATAATACTCACTCCACTCCGCGCTCGCGGAGTGGTTTGATATACTGACCGTATCGTATCGGCATGACATCAGCACCTTACGATACATCCTGTGTTCGACGCTGTGGAGCATCGTCGAAACCTGTTTTAATATTTAGACCTTTTGCACAATACATTTCGTTACGAAAAATATTGTGCAAAAAGTCTTCTATCGCTCCTCTGTTTTTTAACATATATGGCAGTTATACGACACACTACCCAGCGAGTCGGGGTTTTTATAGACTCGCAAAATCTCTATCATAGCGCCAAGAACCTTTTCAACGCGCGCGTCAATTTTGAGGCGCTCATAAAGGAAGCGGTTGCGGGCAGGCAGCTCATCCGCGCACTCGCCTATGTCATCACGACGGAGGGCGGCGAGGAACAGACCTTCTTTGAGGCCTTGGAAAAGGCGGGTATAGAGACAAAGACCAAACCCTTGCAAATCTTCCACGGCGGTGCCAAGAAAGCCGACTGGGACGTAGGGCTCGCAGTGGACGCGATCACTATGGCTCCCAAACTCGATGCGGTCGTTCTCATCTCCGGCGATGGCGACTTCATTCCGCTTGTGGAATACCTTCAGATCAATGAGGGGTGCCAAGTGGAGGTGATGGCCTTTGGCAAATCGTCATCGGCAAATCTGAAAGAGGCGGCCGACGCCTTCGTCGATCTCGGCGAGAAGCACAATACCTTCCTCATACGCGGCAGGCGCGGGGGGCGCGGCAACCGAAAGCCCCAAGAGAAGAAACAATAATCACCACGCAAAAAGCCCCTTCGGGGGCTTTTTGCGTGGTGATGTGCCGGCTTTGGCTCCGCCAAAGCCGGCACGCACTTCATACTTCATACGCAAGACCTTTTGCACAATAACCTTTCTGCTGCAATGTCCACATAACGGCTGCGGCTGGTCAAAAAAAGTTCACGAGATACGTCATATATCGCTCACTTTTTTTGACTGCGCCTCGCTCGTTATGTGAACATTTCGCTACGAAAAGTATTATGTAAAAGGTCTACAATACTCTATACTTACGTGTATGGAATCTCTCTCGGGCACATCTCCCGCACCCCGAAAACCCGCCGAAGGCGCGACATCTCCCGCACCGCGCATCATCGAGGCGCCCGTTATCATGCCGCACCATGATGAACAAAAACCTCCGGTATTAGAGGCGAAGCCGGAGACTTCATCGCCCGCACTCTCTCCCGTCCGCACCTTCAAAGCCGACGCAGAGGAGGAGATACAACGGCACGGCGGCTCTCTGACCAGTATGGTGCTCGCCGAAAGGGCCAAGAAGATGGACCACGGACCACAACCCCTGGAAGAGGCGACCACACCCCAAAAACACGGACGTCTCTTCCTTATACTGGGAGCACTGATCTTCGTACTCGCAGGAGGAGGCATCCTCGCGTTCGTGCTCATCAACGTCGCCGCTCCGCAACAAACGACGACCGCTCCGCGAGAGGACGGCTCTCTCTTTACCGAAAGCCGCCGCGAGATACCCCTTGTGCAAGAGAACCGCCGCGAAGTGGAGACCCTGCTCACCACGCGCATAAACGGCGCCCAACTGCCGATCAATCAGATCGAGCGCCTCGTCATCACCCGCAAAGAGCGCGTGCCGGCACCGGAGGGCGAGGGGGCGGTAGAGCAACAAACATCCATTACCGTCGAGCGGTTCTTCGCGATTATGGAGTCCGAGGCACCCGCCTCGCTCATCCGCGCCCTTGATCCTGCTTTTGTCTTTGGTATTCACTCATTTACGGGCAACAACCCCTTCTTTATCCTCACGGTACGTTCCTTCCCCAACGCCGTCTCCGGCATGCTCGCGTGGGAACCAGCCCTCTACGACGACATGGCGCGTGTCTTTAACCTTCCGCGCGAAGAGGGGGTCTTTACCACCTCACGATTCGACGATGCGGTGATCAAAAACCACGATGTGCGCATCATGCGCGACGGCGAGGGAAGGACCCTCCTGTTTTATAGCTTCGTAGACGAAAAGACGCTCGTCGTTGCCGGCAATGAGATCACCTTTGATGAACTGATCAAGCGACTCAACCGACCCCGTGGTAATTTGCGCTAAAAAAACCTTCACTTAGGATCCTGGTTCCTAAGTTACTTAGGACTCGGAGTCCTAAGTGAATTTTGTTGCGCCCGCTCCGCCCTTTTGCTACGATGGACACATGAATACCGCGCAGTACAAAGACAAGCTCCTCGCCGAAAAGGCGCTCTTGGAGCAGGAACTCGGAGCTATCGGGCACACGAATCCGCAAAATCCCGACGACTGGCACCCGGAGCCGGAGCGGGGGGGTGTTGTTGAGACGGCCGACAAAAACCTCGCCGCCGACCGCCTTGAAGACTTTGAGGAGCGCGTCGCCGTCAATGCGGCACTGGAGGAGCGTTACCGCGAGATTGAGAACGCCCTCCTGCGCGTTGAGTCAAACACCTACGGCACGTGCGCCGTCTGCGGAGGTCCTATCGAGGAGGAGCGATTGGAGGCAAACCCCGCCGCTGCCACCTGCAAGACCCACATGGGAGCGTAATGCTATCGCCGATAAACACTATAGAGAACAAAAAAGCCCGCCGAATGGCGGGCTTTTGATTTTCTATGCTATAGTGGAAAAACTTCGGGGGGCCGAATGGTGTGTAGCACCATTCGGCCCCCCTTATTTCATACTTCCTTATTCATACTTCATCCTTCCTCATTCCCATGAAACTCTCCCGCATCTTCTCCGCACAGGTGGTCGGCCTGCGCACCCACACCATAACCATTGAGACCGACCTCTTCAACGGCTTCCACACGTTTTCCATCGTGGGTCTCGCCGACAAGGCGGTGGATGAGTCGCGCGACCGCGTGAGCTCGGCTATCAAAAGCGCTGGATTTGCCTCACCCAAGAGCGAGGGACAGCAAAAAGTTGTCGTCTCGCTTGCACCCGCCGACCTCAAAAAAGAAGGGCCGCTCTTCGACCTCCCTATTGCGTTGGGGTATTTACTCGCCGCGGAGGAGGTCGCCTTTGATCCGACGGGCAGGCTTTTTGTCGGCGAACTCTCGCTCTCCGGCGAACTTCGCCCTATCAAGGGTGCACTCTTGATCGCTCGCCACGCCAGAGAGGCGGGCTTTACCGAGCTCTATGTACCCTCCGCAAACGCCAGTGAGGCGGCACTCGTGGAGGGTGTGAGCGTCTACGGTGCAGAGACACTTGCGCAGGTGGTTGCCCATCTCTCCACAAAACCGCGTCCGATGCGAAAGGATACGCCGGCCGTCGTGCCCCTCTCTCCCGCACCCCATACGCCGTTTGCGCAAAGCGAGGAGGGGGAGGTACACCATGCCGCGACCTTTGCCGATATTGAAGGCCAAGAGGCGGCGAAGCGCGGCCTTGCGATCGCCGCGGCGGGCGGACACAATATCGCCTTTTACGGCCCGCCGGGAACGGGCAAGACCTTGCTCGCACGCGCCTTTGCCTCGATTCTGCCGGCGCTCTCTTTTGATGAGGCACTCGAAGTAACCGGCATCCACTCGGCGGCGGGAGCGTTGCACGACGAGGCACTCATCACGGTGCCGCCCTTTCGCGCACCGCACCACACCTCGTCGTTTGTCTCGGTGATCGGCGGCGGCACCTACCCTAAGCCGGGTGAGGCGACGCTCGCACACCGCGGCGTGCTCTTTTTGGATGAATTTCCCGAGTTTGACAGGCGTGTCATTGAGTCCTTGCGCGAACCGCTTGAAGACCGCCGCATCAACATCTCCCGCTCCAAAGGGAGTGAAACATTCCCCGCCGGCTTCATTCTTGTTGCGGCACTCAATCCATGCCCCTGCGGCTTCAAAGGTGATCCGGTGAAGCCTTGCACCTGCCCGCCGAATCAGCTCGACAGGTACCGCCGCAAGGTCTCGGGGCCTATTGTGGATCGTATTGATATGTGGATCGAGGTCCCGCGCATCGACAACACCCTCCTCTCGCGCACCACAAGGGAGGACGCCGCCGAGCGGGCGCGACGCGCCGACGAAGTAACGGCGTTACGCGCGCGAATCGTCGCGGCGCGCGAGCGTCAGCGAGCGCGCTTTGCCCACGTCGATGCGCCGATAACCCTCAACAGCGCCCTCTCGGCGCGCGATCTTTCACGCGTCGTCCTCTCGCAGGAGGCGAAAGATATTTTGGACGCCGCCTCCCGCCGTTTATCGCTCTCCTCGCGCGCCTACCATCGCCTCATCAAACTCGCGAGAACCATCGCCGATCTGGAAGGGGCCGAACACATCGCCCCCGCCCATATCTTGGAGGCGGTGCAGTATAGGCCGAAGGAGATGTAGCTACATATGTATTGACATTATGTAGCTACAACATATACTATAACCATGACTACACGTTCATAGTTCCCTTATGACGCGGCACAAGAAACTCCAACAGCGACTCATCGAAAACCCGGAAAGTGTCAGTTTTCAAGAAATAAAAACAACCTTGATTCGATTAGGATTTGAACATATACACACTCGTGGCAGTCACCAAAAATTCAGACACCTAGATCTGGGCACAGATATCACAATTCCTGTACACAACGGAGAATGTAAGATTTCCTACAAAAAGGAGGTTGTAAAAATACTTAAGATAAACAAACTCATATGAAAAAAGAAGGTGTTAACAAACAACAAAAATACTCAATAATCGCTGGCGGTAAACGATATACGTATGAACTACATGTGCTTGATGAAGAAAACATGCGCGTAATATGCCCTGCAGCAAATATCGATCAAAATTTTCTTAATGAGGACATTCCTGTGTTATTGGTTGATTTACCGGAGCTTATCCTTGCAGAAAAAGCCCACAAAAAGAATAGGGGTGAGGTAATTCGTTTTCGTATATCGACGCAAGATAAAAAAATAATCGAGAAAAAGGCCACACAATGCGGATTTCCATCGGTCTCCAGTTATATACGCGCACTCGCCATGGAAAGCGACTACTTTGAAGAACCGGGGCAGATGGACGTGTCTGTGAACACCGTAGAAATGACACATGACATTAATTTAAACCGGTCACCATATTTCAGCACAAGCCATGATTTAAGTTCAACTGACCCTGAACATTCGGAAACCAAAAAACATTAAGATATACCTACATGAGAAAAAATACACCCGATATAAAAAATTTCTGGTCAATACTCTGCACATCAAGTTCTATTGATCAGCATTCAAACAATGTCTCACTTTTTAATCTGGTTGAAAAATTTACCGTTACACTCTCTACAAAAGATAAGGGGATGCGCAAAGCCGATATTGAAACATCGCTCGCCAAAGGTGTGCAGGTAACCATATCCTTGCAGTTGTTATCGCTTTGGAAAAGGACGTATGCGAAGACATATCCCGAATATGCCTGCACCCTTCGTTTTGAAATTATTGATCCCCGAGGAAATATAACGCTTATAAAAGATAACGGAGTAGTATTTCAAAAAGGTAAACGTGGCATGAGATTCACCATGGTTTTTGATAAAATGACTATGAAAATGCCCGGTGACTATGTTTTCAAATTGTCTTTATTGAGCACTGCGGGAGAAGTGATAGACACATCATCCACTTCACTGGAAGTTCAAGTAGATATTGCATAACTCAAACCGTTACTCTTGATAAAAAACACAAAAGACCGCCGATGGCGGTCTTTTGTGT
>CAYGCZ010000022.1:0-10907 GCA_964348495.1 uncultured Candidatus Saccharibacteria bacterium | reverse complement strand
CATCTCGTCGTCGGTTTGCACCTCAGATGCAACCCCCTCGATCTGCAGCGTCTGGGGTATATCCTCGGTCGCCATGCGGCCGGGCCGTCTCGGCCCGCCCGCCGAATGGTCAGCGGCGTCGTTGGTCGCGGTAGCAACGATGTGGCGAAGAATGTGGCCGGGTATGAGTGAGGCAAAAATACCGCCTACGGGAGCGGCGGCGTATTCGCCGATCTTGGCCGCGGCCGCCACGAATGCAGGGAGGAGCGGCGGTGTGTCGGTGTGTATCTCGCGTATGCGTCGCATCTCATACGAGGCGTCTTTGAGATTGATCTTTTCGTGTGAGGCGTCGCGGATGGCAACGACGATGCCTGGGACGACGTTCGAGCGGAGCGGGACTGAAACCAACGCGCCGATGGCGATGGGTTTATTGCTGAAATACGTGAGCGTTTCGGTGCTTATCGTACGGGAGAGAGGGATGACATCCACGACTTTCATATTTTCATTGTGGCAAAAAATAACTTCTGAAACAAGGAAACATGACGAGGTGTTTGATAGGTGATCTCTCATACTCCTATATTTTGTTTTTTTACTGTGTTAAAGTGTCCACAGAACATAAAAAACTTCAAAGGGGGTTGTCATGAGCGATACACAAGACGGCGGCTGGACGAGCCGCCACGTTATCGTGGATGGGTACGCTGTCCATGTTCGTTGTTTTGACCATCCGGAGCGGCACACTGATTTGGATCATCGGATTTATTTACTCCTCCATGGAGCAACCGCCTCCGCGGCTTTTTGGAAGCCGTGGGCGGAGCGGATCGCGGTTGCCGGCGCATCTGTTTGGGCTGTTGATTTTCGAGGGCATGGTCAGAGCAGCGGCCATGAGGATATTGGCGCATTTTCAGTGGGGCACTATCGAGACGATGCACTCGCCGTCTTGAAAGAACTTGTCGGACAAACAGGTCGTCGACCGATCGTGGTCGGACACTCCATGGGTGGGCTTATCGCACAATTGGTGGCGGATGAATTGTCCGATGAGGTGCATAAGTTGATCTTGATAGGAAGTGCTCCGCCGCATGGAATCTTCATGAAGTTCTGGGACAATCGATGGCGCGTATTTCGGTTCCTGAAGCCGAAGTATATCATCAACTTTCTCCTTAATCGGCCGTTGAAAATGTCGGTGGAGGAGATGAAGCAGTTTGCCTTGGACAAAGGGGTCGTGCACGATATGGATGGATTGATCGCCTGCACCAGCCCGGAGAGCGGTCGCGCTCTTACGGATATCGCGCTGGGGCGCTATGGCGTGCACGGCAACTACAAAGGACCTGTGTTGAGCGTTATCGGTACGAACGACGATGTCGTCCATGCCGACGTTCAGCATCAGATCGCCAAGAAGTACGGTGCGCACAAGATCGTCTACGAGGGAGGTCATTTGCCGCAGTATGAGCGGCACTCGGAGAAACTTTTTAACCAAATTCGTCATTGGGTTGTCAACCATGAGGTGGTCACCTATGACGACGAGGCACAATAATATGAGGGTTAGCCGGCATGAGATGATCATTTCATGCCGGTTTTTTTGTTGCGCCCATCGCCAAAAAGCCGTAGTATGAATGGCACTATGTCAGACCGATTTATTGTTCAAGGGCTCGGGGGTGTTTCGAAGTTGTCCGGCACCATCGCCGTAAATGGGGCAAAAAATGAGGCTCTCAAAGTCTTCGCCGCGGCCTTACTTATGGGCGACGGTATCGTTATACGGCGTGTGCCCGATATTGAGGATATTCGTCGTATGGTGGAGCTCCTGCGAGAGATGGGCGTAGTGATTGAGCGGGAAGATCGCCGGTATGCTGTGGTCGCCGGTGAGGGGATCTCACATCGTTTTTCAAAAGAGATTGCTAAACAATTGCGCGCCTCAATCGTCGCGACCGGTCCGCTCCTTGCGCGCTATGGCGAAGCGATCTTTCCGCATCCCGGCGGCTGTGTTATCGGTGCGCGCCCCATCGACCTCTTCATCGACGGCTACAAAAAGATGGGTGCCGAGGTCTCCTTCGCCGATGGCTATTACCACATGAAGGCGCCCGAAGGCGGCCTTCGCGGCACCGAGATATTTTTCAAACAAAAAAGCGTCGGCGCAACAGAGACGCTGATGCTCGCCGCCGTCCTCGCTCGGGGGACGACGACGATCAAGAATGCCGCCTGCGAGCCGGAGATCGCACACCTCGCCGAATATCTCAACTCCTGCGGCGCAAAGATCAAGGGTGCGGGGACCGACACCCTCGTTGTTGAGGGTGTCGTCTCTCTCTCATCGGGTGGGCGGCCGTATGAACTCTTGCCTGATCGTATCGAGACGGGGAGTTTTCTCATTCTCGGCGCGCTCGCCGCGGATGATCTCACTATCACCGACTGCCGCCCCGACCATGTTGAGGCGCTCATCGAAGAGCTTCGCTCCGCCGGTGCCGATATAGAGACGACACCGACGACGATACGCGTGCGGGCACAGAGCGGCTACAAGGCCATCTCGGTGAAGACGCATGAATATCCGGGTTTTCCCACCGACCTGCAGGCGCCCATGACCGTCTTTCTTACTCAAACCGAGGGGCAGTCGCTCGTCTTTGAGACGATCTTCGAGGGGCGGTTGCAGTATGTGGAGGATCTTGCGCGTATGGGGGCCAATGTTACTTTGTGCGATCCGCACCGCATCATCGTGCAGGGTAAGACGCCGCTTCGCGGACGCTCCGTGGAGAGCCCCGACATCCGCGCCGGCCTTGCCTTCCTTGTGGCGGGTATCATTGCGGAGGGGGAGACGGTGATACATAATGTGTATAAGATCGACCGCGGCTATGAACGGGTGGAGGAACGGTTAAAAGCGATCGGGGTGCAGATTGCGCGAACGAGTGAATAGTGCGTAGTGGATAGATGGCACGCTATCGTCCTACTATTCACTAATGACTATTCACTCTTTACCAAACACATGGCATTCTTTACCAAAAAACTCGGCATCGATCTGGGAACGGCGAACACGCTCGTGTATGTTCCCAAAAAAGGCGTTGTGCTCAATGAGCCCTCCGTCGTGGCTGTTTCCGTGGAGACCAACAAGATCGTGGCCGTCGGTTTGGAGGCAAAGAACATGATCGGCCGCACACCCGACACGATCATCGCCTACCGCCCTATGAAAGACGGTGTCATCGCCGACTACCGCGTTACCGAAGCGATGTTGCGCTATTACTTCACCAAAGCACTCGGGGCATGGAACCTCTTCAAGCCCGATGTGCTCATCTCCGTGCCTGCCGGCGTCTCCTCCACCGAGAAGCGTGCCGTCATTGAGGCGGCCCTCAAAGCAGGCGCCAAGACGGCAAACGTGGTGAAGGAACCCATCCTTGCCGCGATCGGCGCGGGCATTCCCATCCATGAGGCCCACGGGCATATGATCGTGGATATTGGCGGCGGCACGACCGACGTCGCCGTCATCTCGCTCGGCGGTATCGTCGTCTCAAAATCGGTAAAGTGCGCGGGCAACAAGATCGACAACGCCATCGCCGATTACATAAAAAAAGTCTTCAACCTCGCCATCGGCGACAAGACGGCAGAAGAGGTCAAAAAGAGCATCGGCTCGGCGATTCTCCTGGACGACGAGATGACTATCACCATAAAAGGACGCGATTTCATCGCCGGATTGCCGCGCTCCGTGCAAATTTCCACCAACGAAATCGTCAAAGCCATCAGCCCTCAGCTCCGCGAAATCATCAAAGCTATCAAGGATGTCCTTCAAGAGACTCCGCCCGAACTCTCCGCCGATATTATCGACCGAGGCATTACCATGACGGGCGGCACCTCGCAGTTGCGCAACCTCCCCGAGCTCGTCTACCGCAGGACGGGGGTCAAGGCCTACCTCGCCGACGACCCGCTCTTTTCCGTCGCGCGCGGTACCGGTTTTGCATTGGAACATCTCGATGCCTATAAGCGCAGTATTCTCTCCAAACGATAATGACGCACTATCTACAGCACCTCTCCGCACATCTTCCCGAAACCGCCGATGCACTTCATCATGCGTATAGTATAGAAGGGGAGGTGAACGAACTGATCGCCGCACTGCGCGACATCCTCACCGAACGATTTGCGATCCCTGTTGAGGGTAATCCCGACGTGATGATGCGTACCTACGATGAGGGATTTGGCATAGACGATGCGCGAGCTCTGCGTGCTTCATACGGTACGCGGAGCGTTCGTGCAACGCGGCGCATCGTCATGCTCGCCGCCCGTACCATGACGCATGAGGCGCAAAATGCTCTCCTCAAACTTTGCGAAGAACCCTCAGGCGATACGGTCTTTTTCATCATCATCCCGTCGCGCGCCATGATCCTCCCCACTCTTTCTTCGCGCGTCGTGACCATACCCGCACCTCATGGCTCACACGAGGGAGCACTCATGGACGCCGATGCTTTTTTGCAGGCGACGCGTGCGGGCAGGGTGGCACTCGCCGAGACATATGCCAAAGATGAAACACTCGACGCGATGCACCTCGTCCCATTTCTCAATACTCTCGAAGAGCGTCTCTATGCGCACCGCACCGAGAATACTGTCGCCCTGCACGCCATCGCGCGGTGTCGCACATATGCGCACGCCCGCGGCGCCTCCGTCAAGGGGATTCTAGAATATCTGGCTTTCGTTATGCTGTGATATCCGCGCAACGATTTTATGAAACGTTGCGAGTGGTCATGGCGTCATATTCAAATTATTTGCGATTTTTGAGGGCATGGACGATGGTGTCGGCGTCTGAGTATTCAAGTTCGGTGCCGGTTGAGAGGCCGCGGCCGAGTTTGGTGATGCGGAGGGCATGTCGTGCGCGAAGCGGTTCGAGGAGGCGTTCAATATGAAGCGCGGTATGATCGCCGTCAGGGTTGGCTGAGAGGGCGATAACGACCTCTTTCAATCCTGTATGTTCGGCGTGTGTGCCAATATGGCGAATGAGCTCGGCGGTACGCAAAGGTACGGTGCGCTTTTTTTCCAACAAAGGGACGACGCCACCCAAGACAAAATATCGCCCCGTGTAGGCGCCGCTTGCATGGATCGCCTCGAGGTCGGTGTCGTATGCCACGACCATGAGCGCACTTTCATCGCGCGGCTCAAGGCAAAGGGTACATGTGGTGCGCTCTCGCTCGCGAGATTCGAAGAAGCGATAACACACGGAGCACTGCCGGCTCGTTGCTCGCAGGGTGCGGATCGTTTCGAGAAGGTCATGTATGAACGACTCATCCGCTTGAGTGAGGAAGAAGGCAAATCGTCCCGCCTGGCGCGAGCCGATGCCGGGAAAGCGCATGCAAAGGGTGGTCAATTTTTCGAACAGATTCATAGGGCGGTTGCTCTATCTTAAAATACGTCATTCTTTTGGATGCTGTTGGCAAAAGCCTCATTGCCGAGGGTCTCGTCTTTTTCCAGGCTGACGAAGGTACTGTTCTTTTCTTCAAAGTACAGCTCAATCTTACCCACCGGCCCGTTACGGTGCTTTTCGACGAGGATCTCGGCGACATTCGTCTTTTCGCTGTCGTCGCGGTATTTGTCTTCGCGGTGAATGAACATCACGACGTCGGCGTCTTGCTCAATGGAGCCGGAGTCGCGCAGGTCGGAGAGACGCGGCTTGTCGCGGCGCTGTTCAATCGCACGCGAGAGCTGTGACAGGGCGATCACGGGTACGTCGAGTTCTTTTGCCATAGTCTTTAGAGAGCGTGATATCTCCGTAACTTGATGAACCATGGAATCGTAGGATCGGGGAGTTGTGATAAGTTGGAGGTAGTCGATGACGATAAGATCAAGACCATGCTCTCGCTTAATGCGTCGTGCGGTGGATTTCATTTGTACGACGGTGCGCGTCGCTTGGTCGTCGATAAAAATGGGTGCCTTGGCGAGCTTGTCGAGCGCCATTTGAATGCGCATGAAATCGTTATCATCCTTCAGCTGTCCCGTACGAAGCTTCCACGCATTTACGCGCGACTCGGCAGCGAGCATGCGGTCGATGAGTTGTTGGTTACTCATTTCGAGCGAAAAGATGGCGACCGAGACATTGTGTTCGCATGCCGCTTTGCGGGCGATATCGAGCGCAAAGGTCGTCTTACCCACCGAAGGCCGAGCCGCAAGAATGATAAGGTCGGTCTTTTGAAAGCCGGAGAGCAGATTATCCAGTTCTTTATATCCGGTGGGTACTCCGCGCGTCGCTCCGGTGCCTTTGTGGAGTTTGTCCAAGCGATCCCATGCCTCCGCGAGACTATCTTTTATCCGTATAAATTGGGAACCGGCGGTGAGTGAGCTTACCTCAAAGATTTTTTTTTCGGCACTGTCCAATAAGCTTTCCACCTCGGCCTCTTCGTTAAAGCCGAGTTCACTGATGTGGTCGGAGGCGGAAATCAGATTGCGCAGGACAAACTTCTTGTGAATGATATCGGCGTAATGCTTGATATTGGTCGACGAAGGCACTGCGCTTAACAGTTCGGCAAGGTAGGCGCGCCCCCCGATACTTTCCAGTTGTCCGCGTTCCGTAAGCCGCGATGAAAGGGAGACAAGGTCGATGGGTTCTTTTTTACTGTGCAGATCCATCATCACATCGAAGACGATAGAGTGTTTGGCGACATAGAACGAGCGAGGTTGAACTTGATCGAGCACTTCAAAGATCGCATCTTGTCGAAGCATAATAGATCCTAAAAGCGCCTTCTCACCTTCAATATTTTGAGGCGGTATGCGCAATACTGATGCGGGTTTTGCGGCCATAAATCATCTCGGGGGTGGTGAAAAATCAACACCTCTTCACCCTCGCATTATGACATAGGAAGAAGCATGACGGAAACATGTCGCCATAGGTACAAGCTGTGTGCAAGGTGTGGATAGCCCCGCAGTATATACTGATGCGCTATGAAGAGGGTGCATGACAGGTTCTCGGTCATACCAAAAGGCATCGTTATCCACACAAAAAGATGGCATAGGGAAGACACTCCTTATACAATAAAGAGTACGTATGAGTGACAACTATCGCAGAGACGGGGGCTCTTTTGCTTCGTCATCAACATCACACGATCAACACATGATTCCGCGCGGTTTCGACGGTGATCCGTTGATTCCTCCCGTGCGGCAAAAAATACCGCGCGCCGCGCACGCGACCCAAGGCAGTATGGGTCGGGGGTTATTGACATTGATGCAAACCCCTTCTCGTTTCATCGCCTTGTCCCTCATCGCCTCATTGGTCCTCTCGTCATTCTTCTTGAGAGACCTTGAATATGTGCAGGCCGCGTATGATGCAGTATCCCAAAGTATTGGTCATGTAGAGTATCAAGCATCAGAGGTTGCTCAAGAGGATCCCGTCAGGACCGAGGTCGATCTCGACATGGTTGTCGCCCAAGCGGAACGTGCCGATTCATCAAGTGTCGTGAGCCGTATCGCGAATGCGGTCGGTGGATTTTTCAGTGTGGTTGGTGTAACGCTCTATCGCGGCGTGCAGGTGGTTATTGATTTCTTCACCATTGAGCGTGCAGGCGATACGGTGGTACTGGAGTCTGACGCGGTAATCGAGTTCAAGAAGCGTGAAGGTATTGATAGTGGCACAGCTATCACTCTCGTCGAGGGTGATAGCGCAACCTCCACAACGGTCAATGGCGTCTCGTCGGGAGGGTCGAGTACCGCATTCGGTTCCGTCCAATCCCAGATCAGTGCCATTCGCAGTGAGATCGCCAGTCTGCGAAACATGGGCATCGGGTCCGCCTCCTCGCTTATTTCGCCGACCCCCGTCGAGCGGATCGTCGAACGTGTTGTACAAGGTGATATGGTTAGTGTAACCCGCGACGATCTCAACATCGCCGTCAACGAATTGCGCAAGGAGATTGCAAATGTCTCATCGGCAGCCGATCAAAATACAAGCGCCGTCTATCGCGCCGTTTCGCTCACCAACAGAATAGACCGGTTGGACAATGTAACTATATCCAATGCGACGATCACAGGGTCAACCTTCGCCGGTTCGATCGCGGGGACATCAGGATCCTTCTCGTCTCTTTCTGTAAGCACCCTCACAGGCACCACGACTGCCGAGGGTCTCAATATCACAAGCGGTTGTTTTGCAGTAAATGGAACATGTATCGACTCGGGTGCAAGCTCAACGTTTCTCGGTTTGTCCGATACGCCTAATTCATATACGGCCGGATCGGTGCTCTTTACCTCCGGCAGTGCCGTAACACAAGACAATGCAAGCTTTTTCTGGGATGATACTAACAACCGCTTGGGCATCGGCACCACCTCTCCCTACGCCAAACTCTCGGTGCACAAACTCTCAACCGACAGCAATCCCACCGGAGATCTCTTTGCCATCGCCACCTCGACACCAACCGCAACTACGACCGTCTTTCGTGTGAATTTTCAGGGAACTGCCATAGGCACTACATTCACAGCAACCAACGGATCTGTCCTTTCCCCCTCTTTCCGCTGGGACAACGACGACGACACCGGCCTCTATAACTTCGGTGCCAACAGTATCGGTATTAGTACCGGTGGTACGTTCCGTGCTGTGGTAGACGGCTCCGGAAATTTTGGCATTGCTTCAAGTTCTCCTTGGGGTCTTCTCTCCGTAAATCCTAACGGTATATCCGGCCCGGCGTTTGTCATAGGATCCTCCACCAAGACGGACTTTGTGGTGACTAATGGCGGAGATGTGGGAGTTGGTACCACCTCACCATCAGCAAAACTCCACGTCTCCGGTAGTATTCGTGGTGATGCCCTGGCTGTAGGGGCAGCCATAGATTCAGGGCTTGGCATTAAAGTATTTCACGATGGATCTACTTTCGACGGCAACTTCAAAGAGATTTCCGAGTTTAGAAACGCCGCCGGTACCAAAGGTCTCACCCTCGGCTACGATACGACTGCCTCAAAAGGCATCATCACTTCCATCAGCACCAACTCAGGCCTCGCCCTCGTTACCCACGACGGCTCTGCATGGGGAGAGCGTCTCTCTGTGGGTACGACGGGTAATGTCGGTGTGAGTTCAACAACACCCGGCGCCCGCTTCTCTATACACGGACTCACCTCCGATCCCAGTTTCGCAACCCCGCTCTTCGCCATCGGCAGTTCAACCGCCTCGGCAACGACAACACACCTGTTCGTTACGCGCGCCGGTCTCGTTGGGTTTGGTACCACAACACCTCTCGCCGGCCTCCATTCAACACGAGGCATCGTCTCGACCGGCCAGGTGGGAAGTTTCCCCGACGTCTTCAGATCCGACTCGCACTTTGAGGCACGCTCCACCAATGCCCTCATCTCTGTCTTCGACACAACAAACCCAACTTCAACTTCCACCGAATCAGCCATCGCATGGGGCGGCTACGACGGTGCCGGCTCTCCCCAAAAGACCGCCTCCATCAGCGCAGTGTGGAGTTCTACCAGCACGGTGAGCGGCTACTCAGCCCTTCGTCTCAACGCCACCAAAAACGGCGGCGGTACCGACGCCATCGGCTTGACCATCTACGGCGGCCAGGGTGCCAAGTTCTTCGGCTTCGACTTTACCGGCCCCGGCGAAGACAAGCTCTTGATCGGCGGCGAGGTGCAGGCGGAGAACATGTCCATCGGTACGACCTTCGATTCCACCCTCGGACTCAAGGTGTACCATAATGGCGCGACATTCGACGGAAACTTCAAAGAGATTTCCGAGTTTAGAAACGCCGCCGGTACCAATGGCCTCACCCTCGGCTATGACAACACCGCAACCAAAGGTATTATAACCTCCGTCGGCACCAACTCCGGCCTGGCTCTGGTTACCCACGACGGCTCATCATGGGGAGAGCGCCTCTCCATCGGTACGACGGGCAACGTCGGCATCGGCACCACCTCTCCCTACGCCAAGTTCTCGTTGCACAAACTCTCAACCGACGGAAACCCCACCGGAGATCTCTTTGCTATCGCCACCTCGACACCAACCGCAACTACGACCGTCTTTCGTGTGAATTTTCAGGGAAATACCGTCGGTGCCACCTTTCTGGCAAACGATGGTAGTGCTCTCTCACCAAGCTTCCGCTGGAACAACGATGACGACACCGGCTTCTATAACTTCGGCGCGAATAGCATCGGCATCGCAACCGGCGGGAACTTCCATTCCGTCTTTAATGGATCGGGAAACTTGGGTATCGGTACTTCTACGCCATGGAGAACATTATCGGTTGGTGGAACAGTCGCGTTCAACGGTCTTACATCATCAGCAACGGGCAATGCGGTATGTATCACGACCGGCAAGGATATCACGGACGCCGGTGGCGGAACCTGCACGCCTTCCTCACAGCGATTCAAGGAAAACGTCATGACCCTCAATTCCGGGTCGGCGCTTGATACGATTTCAAAGATGCGCGTTGTTACCTTTGATTACAAGCCGGAGAATGCAAGCCCTGAAGAAAGTCCCGCCTCAATCGGTATGATCGCCGAAGAGCTTGAACAAATTGACACTCGTTTGGTGGATTATGGTTACGATGGTAAACCCCTCACCATCCACTTCGAGCGTGTAACCGGTCTTCTCGTGCAGGCGGTGCAAGAGCTCTGGATACAGATCAAAGAACAAGGAAGTACGATTGCTTCATTTGGTTCGCGTATCGCCAATCTGGAAAGTAACGTCTCCTCGCTTCTTGCAAATAGCGTATCGGCGATTTCATCATTTGTTTCTTCTCTTACTGTCGGCTCTTCCGATGCACCGACCGGTATTACTCTTTATGACGAGGCAACACATGATCCCTACTGCTTAAAGGTGGTAAACGGGGCGACTCAGATCACCTCGGGTATCTGTTCCTCGACATCATCTTCATCATCAAGTGAATCAGAAAATACAGAATCATCAACTCCCACCGCCCCCGACACCATCGCCCCAACGCTCACCATCTCCGGCAATAACCCCGCCGAGATAGCGCTCAACGCAACCTACA
>CAYGCZ010000021.1:0-12479 GCA_964348495.1 uncultured Candidatus Saccharibacteria bacterium | reverse complement strand
GTATTTTCTTGCGTCAAAACGGGGGTGAAAACCTCCACGAAATCTTACTTAACTCCCAAATTTCGGCTACAAAACTTCGCTTCAGCCTCGCCTTATCTCGATAAAGCTCGGCTTCCATCTCGTTTTTCCCTCGAAATTTGGAAAAGAATTAATACGTAAGCGTTAATTGGAGATGGTATAACAGCCGGTTTCGCATAGCGAAACCGGCTGTTTCTCTCCTCACACAGTTCTTCTCTTCTCACCTCCAGCTACTCCTCCAACCGGAAACTCCAGAGTGTCTCGCTGACCTTATCGGTGAAGTAGAGGTGCGTCTCGTCGTCGTCCAAAAATAGTTTTGTGACGTCGACGGGTCCTCGCGCAAGAAGTTCGAGATCGGCCAGCGATGAAACGGATCCGGTTTGTATGTTGATTTTCCAGAGCTCATCCGAGAAGGTAACATATCCCTTATACCAATCGTCGGGGTAGGATGAGGCGGGAATACTCTTGGGGGCGCCACAGTAGAGCGTACCCGTTTCACGCTTACTCCAAACGCATTTTTCAGGGAGGGTAACGACGGGGAAGAGGCGCGTTTGCCCGGAGGCGACGAGGTGGAGTTTGGTTGAAATAGACCCCGCGACACTTTCCGCGTAGAGGATTGTCGAGGTATCGGGTGCGTAGAGGGTGGTCAATCCGGCGATGTTGCGCAAGAAGAGTGTTTCTCGCCCGCTTGCTGTGTTCACAAGGAGGGAAAAACCATGTGCCGCCGCTGAGGGTGCTGTGGTAAGGGCGATACGATCGCTCCGCGGCCAGGTGATCTGCCACTGCGAGAGGGGGTGGGTGAATATCTGTGTCCTGCTCGTGCCGTCGAACGATGAGGTAATGACGGCCGACCCTTGTGCAAGCGGTGTTGTATAAGCGACAGTATTCTTTTCGGGAGAGATGGCGAATGATCGGATATGGTCGGCGAGGAACTCCCCTTCAAGTTTTCCTGTGGCTCCCGCCTCGGCGGTACGTACGGCACCGGCAAAACTTTTGATGACGTTGGCTTCGTCGAGGTATTGCCCGATCATTCGCGAGCCGACGGCATTAAAGACGGCGGCGTAGATGGCCGGGATTGTGGTGTTGGTGATGCGAATCTTTCCGGTGCCGTCGGGTGCGACGTCATAGGTATTGCCGGATGCTTTTTCAATATAGCGAATACTAAATGTCGCATCTTCTGTTCTGCGCACTGCGGCACCTGCGATGGGGAGGGCGGCGAGTTGATGTAATTGTGTGAAAGAAAGAGGAGTAATTTCCGCTCCCGTCTCGTCGTCTTCAGGAACACTAACATCGTCGGAGACTCCGGGCAAAACGGGTGATACGTCCAAATCATCTTCGGGAGCGCCCCCCAAGAGCGGTGTGTCCCGCACTGTTTCCAACGGCGTCTTATCCGGCTCGCGCAAGAGGATGAAGGCGGCGACGAAGAGACCGATGACGACACTGACGAGGAGTGCGGTGATGATGATATAAGTTTTTTTCATGCGAATACGTACTAAACTGGGATCAAACGATGGGGGTTGGTATATTACGGATCGTAGTGTTCGCAGGTACCGATGGGTTTTTGGATAGTTGCATCACTCTCGTTCTTTTTTCGTTCCGCCTCGCATTTCTCAAGGGTGGTGTAGTTTGCGCTGAATTGTGTCGCGGTGGAACCTTTTTGAACCCACGAGAATCGAAACTGTTGGTTGATACAACTTTGCACATTCTTTGCTTCAGGTTGTTGAAGTACCGCATTCCTCCCCTTCTCACAATTATTCTTGGAAGTGTAGAAAACCTCTTGCTGAACGTTGTTGAACGTCCAGCGCAGGGCGTAATTACCGGTTTTGTCGATAGGTGCCGGCGTCTCGGTTGAGAGAGGGGTTGGTGCTTTTGGCGTGGCACTTTTTGACACAATGAAGCCGCCTGTTAAAATGGCTGGGTTTATCGTTTGGAGTATGAGTACGCTGGATATGGCCAAAAGAAGTCCAATAACAGCACCCGACATGCGTTTCTTGGCGCTATCCTTGCTTGTAACCCCTTCGCTCATCATATACTCAACTCCACCGATGACGAACATGAGAACAGCAAGGACGATGGCGAGGCGTATGCCGAGGTTGAAGAACTGTTGGATATACGCGCCGACATCCGCCGGAGACGGGTTGATTCCGGGTAAGGGAGCGAGCGGAACATAGTCCTGCGCACATGCGCGGAGCGCGAAGAGTGCGGGGAGTGAACCGGCCGCAATTTTAAGGGTACGCGAACGAATGACAGAAAAGGGTATCATGGTGGTTTAGAAGTTACCGAAGGGTGTCGCTGATCCGGCATCCTGTTCGTCGCCATTTCCGAAGCGAAGGGTAAACGAAGCGGTGGCATCTTGCAGATCGTTTGCGCGGTTCGCGAGAAAAACGCCGATCGACGAACGCCCCGAGGCATCGGTACGTCGCAGGGTGATCTCGCGACCTTCGGAAGGAGGGGTTGTGGCAGGCTTCCGGTTGATCGACCATGTGGTTGTCAGGTCGGAGGAGATGGCAGAACGCGAGAAGTAGAAGGGTTCGACGCGGAGGGTCGCCTCATCGTCGGAGAGAGTCATGTCTCCTGTGAGCGGTTGGTTGAAGCGCGTGCCGAGGAGTGGATGTTGCTCGTAGATAATCGCCTCTGGGTCGCGGGCGTTCATGAAGATAGTTGTGCGTGCGGCGAGTGAGCCGTCTTGCGTGGCGGCGACAACCTCAATACTGTAACCGGTAAAGCGTTGCGGCCCGGGCAGAATGATACTCCTGCGCCCCATACCTGATTGTGGCAAGGTGAAGCCGTTCTTTTTCCATGTATATATGAGTTTGGCGGGATCGACCGGCGTACCTCCTGAGATGATGGCGGGCAGTGCCATGAGTGTGAGCGGGCTTTCGGACGAGAGAAGGGGTTTTCCGTGATACCATGGCGGCACGGAGGTGTCCGTCTCCCATACGATTGATACGGCGGCGGGGACGATGGTGAGAGTTGTTTGGAGTGGCGGTTGCCCCGGGATTGTTGCAGAAACGCCGATTACGGTGCGCTCCCCCAGCGCGCCCGAGGTTACCGTAAGAGTTGTCGCCCCTGCTCCGGTCTGTCGTACGATGCCGTTTACTGTCCAGCGAATCGTTGAGACGGAAAGATCGGCACTCGTACTGACCGCTTCCAAGGTGATAGTCTCATTGGGGCCGGGAAAACGCGACGGTGCGGATATGGAAAAATCATCGCCCGAACCGGACGTTTGGGCATGCGCCGACGATATGCAGAGGGCGCATATACCAAGAGAGATCGCAATGAGACGCGCGAGTTGGTACATACTGTTATTGTAAGACAACGTCGCATGGCTCACAAGGAATAACAAAATCTCCCGCCCAAGGCGGGAGATTTTGTTATTCCGCTTCTCCGCGCTGTTTTTTGATAGCTAAGAGTTGAGACGGATCGGAGGTTATGATCTGATCCTCGGTGTATGAAGAGATGATCTTGAGAGCGACATGCTTGAGGCCTGCGAAGAATATCCCCTCCCCCACATCCGACTCCAAAAGGAGGAACTTCTCCTCGTCGGTCAGGTTGAAGGTCTTTTGGACGAGATCGGCGGTCGTCGGCGACTGCTTGAGAAGTATTTGGATGGATGAGTTGTTGAGGATTGGCTCGCCATACTCGGACTTCAAAAAGTCGTTGACATCTTGGGTGATGGTGGCGAGGCCGAGGTAGTACTTGCGGCCGCGTTTGGCGAGCGAGTAGAGGAAGGAGGCGGTGTCTTTTTGTTTCATCATCCACCACGCCTCGTCGACGACCAGCAATCGCTTCTTCAGCTCTTTGCGGATGACGTTCCAAATAAAGTGCATGACGATATACATCGCCACAGGTTTGAGCTCATCCTCCATGTCGCGCACCGAGAAGACGACGAATTTCTTGTTCACGTCCACGTTGGTGGGGCGGTTCAAAAAACCCGACCATGTGCCTTTGGTGTATTTGACGAGCCGCTGGGAAAGCGATGCTCCCCCCTCCATACCGGCGAGCACAAGCTCAAAGTCGGAGAGGAGTGGCGCTTGAACATTGGAAAAGTCGGCCTCCGGTGTGATGTCTTTCAAAGCATATGTTTCGGTGATCGCACGGTCGATGATCGCATCCTCCTCGGGGGTCAGCCCTCCGAGCATGATGCGAAAGAGGCCGACGAGGTTGACGATGTTGGAGCGCAGGACGTCCGCCGGCGACTCATCCTCGCGTACGGGCGGAAGGTCGAAGGGGTTGATATGGTGCTCGGAAGTCAGTGAGATGTTGAAGTATCGCCCGCCCGTCGCCTCAGCCAAGTATTCATACTCGCGCTCCGGGTCGATGACCATGACGTTGATATCAAACATCAGTGAGCGTAAGATTTCAAGTTTTGTGGCGTATGATTTTCCCGATCCCGACGATGCGAACATGAGCGAGTTGTAGTTTGGCATCGAAAAACGGTCAAAGAGGATGAGTGATGAGTTGTGGCGGTTGACTCCGTAAAGGATGCCACGATCGGAGGTAAGGTCGAAGGAGACGAAGGGAAAGAAACTTGAGAGCGGTGATGAATTGAGTTTGGAGTGGACGTTCAACTCATCGGTGTTGATGGGCAGGACACTCCTAAAACCCTCCGTCTGTTGAAAGAGTGCGGGGCGCATGTAGACGAGTTTTGATTCAAGGATGGACTTCACCTCTTGCTCAAGTTTGTCGAGAGCTCGTTCGTCGTCGGCATAGAGGGTAATATAGAGTCCAACATCAAAAAGTTTTTCCTCCGCTTGTTGGAGTTTGTCTCGGAGGGATTCAAGATCGCGATAGGCGGTGTCGAGAACGGGGTCGCGCACCATGCCTTTCTCCTCGCGGGCGTTGATCTGGCTTTGCACCTCGGCAACTTTTTTTTGAAACTCTTTGAGCACTTTTGAGGTATCGATCGGATGGATGAATATGGAGATATCGAATATTTTGTCCAAGTTGATGATGGGAGAGAGCCAGTTGTCGGAGAGGTAGCGCGGATAGGAGATGGCAAAGAAGGTGCGTGCAACCTTTTCACCCACGGCGATATTCTTGGGGCTCACCTTGAGCGCTGAGGGGGCGATAATGTCCTTCAGCTCCAAGACGCCCGCCTCATAGATCTCCTGCGGCAGGACGGGAGCGATGGATAGGTCGCTCTTGTTCGGTTTTTTTCCAAAGAGTGAGTCAAAAAGTGCCATAGTGTAGGGGATATGCTTGCGGGAAGCGGTGTGTAATGGGGTACTCCGTCCCGCAATCCTCATTGTAGAGGTATTGGTTTTTCCATCTCGCCGGGGTTGAAGATTCGGTAGAAGAGCTCGACGAGTTCCTCGGTATGGAGAGGGACGATCCGGAGGCCTACTTGCGCCAAACCTTGCTCGACGACGGCCGAACGCTGTTCGAGTTGGGTGCGGTGTTCTTCAAAGACCTCCGCGGCCGCGACCTGTTTACTCACCCCGCCTCCCGCCTGCCCGGGAATGAGTTTTGAAAAAGGTGAAGATCCGCCGCCGATGATGGAGGGCGTATACGGGATGACTACAAAGAAGGATTTGGTCATGATGTTGACACTCTCGGTGAACTTCTTTATGAAGGCGATATACTCATTCACTTGAATGCGCATCAGGTCGGAAGTTTGCTCGCGTTCGCGTTCTTCCAAAAGAGCGATATAAGGGCGGATATCAAGACGTCGCGACTGCGCGAATATCTGGATCGAGAAGTCCAACGAGTTGAGAAAATTTTGAAATTGCAGGAGGATGGCGCGTTGTTCATCCTCCGACTTTAAGGCGAGGTTGTGCGATGAGGTCATGAGGATCATGCGCAATGAGCCGTCTTTGAGGACGATGATACCACTTTTGATCTCTTGGATCGGGACGAATGATTGTGCTGATTCTGGCATGTGGCGTATGAGGTATGAATGAGGAATGGTGAAGTATGGCGGGCGCGCGCCGCGCGCCTATTCACGTCCTTTCTTTTTCTCCTGTCCGGCGTAGATGCTGTTCTGCACGTCCAAGCTCCATGCGATATCTTTGAGCTTACTTTCGGAGAGTCGTGGCACGAAGAGACCGGAGGTATCGGAGAGCGCCGTCTCTTTCTTGGGGTTGGGCTGTATATGTTTGGGCTCTTTCTTCCAGATATAGAGTTTGCTCCCCGTCATGTATTTGAAGGACGATTCAAGAATATCTATAAAAGGACGATTATTGATGCGATAGAATGCGAGCGCGAGTGTGAGGACGCCGATCGGGACGATCAGCATGATAGCGAGGAAGAAGGGTAGGATTGTGTAGATGACAAAACACATACCTGCCCCGCCGGCAAGATAGATGAACTGTTTGAAGGTGAAGGGACCGAATATCTTATTCTCCACCTCGATGAATTGGGGAACTTGAAAACGCATCGCTCTTTTATTGTAGCACTACTCGATAGGTTCGCGGTAGGGATCAAGTGATGGTGTTGCCGGTGTATAAGCGGTTTCTTGAATCGGACTTCTGATCAGCCCTGAGAGTTTTTGGATCACCATGTCGGGAGGCGGGGGTGTCGTCGCGGGAGGCGGTGTGATCGGAGCCGGAGAGGATTTTTCCGCCGAAACATCCTTTGGTATGACTGAGACGGGCTGGGTCGTCCGTTCAATACGCGACTTCAGCGCATCGGAAAAGGAAGGTGGTGCCGGTGGTTGTGCGGTACCGAGAGTTTTGCCCATACTCTTGGGCATGATGAGGGGTGCCTCCATGACAGGTACAGGTTGTGGTGGTGTCTTGGCGACCGGTGCAACCGGTGTCGAGATGCTCGCCTGCGCCGGCTTTGGTTCGGGAGGTGTGGGTGTGGAAACAGTCGCGGGTTGTTGATAGACGGGAACGATTTTTTGCGGAGCGGGCGGAACGACAGGCGAAGGCGGCACCTCTTTGCGGATCGCAACCGGCGCGGGAGGTATCGCGGGGCGTATAAGCGGTGCCAATGCCGGCGACGCTACCTCCACCCCCTCGACTACCCCGTGCATCTTTTTAAGCGATTCGCGGACAGGTTTAAATATCTGTTCGTTGATATCGCCCGCAATCGCTTTGGCGAGAGCGGCATCAATCTCCAATCGGACGGCGATGTTGCGGATGTAGTCCTTCGGGTGTGTAACGCCGAGGAGTACGAGGCCCGTCTCATCGACCAGCTCCCCTTGATCGTCTATGTGGATCCCATGTTTCTTACCTATCGTCTGCATCGTCTCCGTTATGTCCACCGACGAATACACCTCGCGCACATCGGGCGGAAGTTTGCGGTAGAGTTCACGATACTGTTCAGGAGTAAGGTTGGCCATAGTGTTGTTTCTAGAGTAATCCAAGATCGCTTGGCGGATTTCTGCGTGTGCGTTCGCCCAGTTGTCGCGCTCTCTCTGCTCGTTCCGCCGGAGATTCCGTCGCGGCATCTACGGCGTCGCCCCCCCACCCTTCTTTTTCTTGGGGGATGCCTTAAAGCCGTGGACTTTGGTCAGGTATGAAGAACCCTCCATGCTCTGTGCCCATTTTGCGGCACTGCCGTTGCCCTTGCTTTCAAAGTAGGCGACCGCATCGGCGACAGTCTTGGGAGCGGCAGGATCAAAGCCCATATCCGTCTTGATCTGTTTGAAGAACGAGTAGGCAAGCGACTTGGCGATCTTGTTGCCGTCGGCGTCTTTGAGAATGGTGCCATCGGCGCCTCTCTCGTATTCAACCTGCTTATTGCCCTGTGCGTCGTACACCGCAACACCATTCTTCTTTTCATATTCAGGATCGCGGTCAATAAGCGCGCTGATGTGCTTGCCGCTGAAACCCTCCACCATACTTCCAAGCGCCGCGCCGCCGGAGAAGTTGCTGTAGGCGAGTTTGTTGATGTCGTCGGTTTTGAGCTTGGGTATGACTTGCGTGAAGCTCGGGGCTATCGCTTCTATCCTGCGGGCGCGCTCCTGCGTGCTCAAATCTGCGGGGAGAGCCTCCACAAGACTCTGACGCTCTGCATCGGAGATGGCGTATTGCGGCCCGCGCTCTTCGATCTCTTTGATCTTCTCACCCTTCGCTTTAAGGGAAACAGCAGCTTGCTGAATACGCTCCGCCGTCATGGTGCCCGTCGGCTTGAGTTCGCCGCGTGAGGCAAGCTCCTTGACCGCCGCTTCTTGCGCGATGGCCGAACGGCCGACCCTCGTCGCACTCGCACGCAACGCCTCGGTGCTCAAACCTTTGAGTTTCTTTTGTTCCGCCTCAACATCGGCCTGGGCGCGCTTCACGCGGGTATCGGCAAATTCGGCGACGCCGGGTATGCGTTTTAGGGTACTGGCGACACGCCCCTCGTTCTTAAGGAAGGTCTGCGCTTGCTTGGCGATACCTCCGCGCAGAGCAGGTGCAATCTGGCGTGCGCCGGTTACCGTCACCGCTCCGCCGAGTACCTTGCCCCCAACCAGTTTTGCGGCACCGGCGGCCTTTTTCATCATATCATTAGAGATATCCAAGCTTAATTTTTGCGTTTGTTTCAAGGCAAATTGCAGAGCGCCGAGGATGATCGCCGATTTGAGTATGATGGAGAGGATGATCTCCACGATCCCCGCATCAGAGTATTGTTCGATGGGAGTAAAACTTGATTGCATGAAATCTCCTCGTGCGAGCAGCTCCGCAATCATGTAGAGGAAAAAAAGGAAGAGTGGCGCAATAAAAGCTTGGTTCAAGAGGAAGCTCCACCACTTGCGGGCGTAGCCGGAGGTCTTCGGCAGTATCCATGCAACAAAGGCGAGCGGGGCGATAACCATCGCCGCCCAGAGCCCGATGAGACGTCCGACCATAAGAAAACCGGCTTGAAAAAGCGTCCACGCCGCGGCGATGCTGATGACCGCCGCGGCAATATACACAAACACCATCCCCCAGATGCCTGTATTGCTCTCACCCCACGCGGTGAAGCTCTGCTTACTCATCAGTGTTTGTGGCTCAAAAGCCGCGATCAAGCCGCCGGAAATGTTTTTAGATTCAGTGACTGAACTCAAGAGCGAGCCGGAGTCGCTGGTCGGTGCTGTGGAGATGCCGTTGTAAAAAGAGAGGGCGAGAATGTTGGTGGCGTCGATCACAACACGGGTGAAGAAGAGCGAGAAGTTGACCAAGAGGGCGATAATGATGACGTTGATGGTGAGGGTGCGCGCGCCGGCGGTGTCGGCCTTCAGGATGGTGGAGAAGGAGATGTAGAGGAGGATGAGGATGAAGGAGAGGTTGGCGAGGTCGCGAGTAAGCCCCCATCCGGTTCCGACGAAGTCGGTGTTGAGTAAATTGTTGCTGATGGCGGCGGCGAGGAAGGTATCGAATATCTCGCCGGCGATGGAGAGGATCCATGCCGCCGGGGTGAAGATGATGTAATAAACAGCCTTGGTAACACAGCCGGCAAAGGTGCCGCTCTGGCCCGGAAAGACACCACAGGTGGGAAGACCATTAGGGTCTGCCGCCTCTGCTGTGCCCGTCGTCAGTTCTTGTGTGTACATACTCGCCTTGCCACGGGCGAGCGTTGCGGGTGACTCGCCGGCAACAGGGGCGGTGGTGTCTGCGCCCACTCCCGCCTTGCCGCGCGACGCCGATGCGGGTGCTCCGCCGGTGCCGGTGGTTTGGGTTGGCTGGATACCACCGGCGTCCGGCGCTAGGGCAAAAGTCGTGAGTGGTGTGAGGAGTGCGCCGCAGAGTATCGCGCCACATATCAATACCGCTCCCGCGCGACGTACGGTGGATATATGGGGGGCGAAGATAGTGTGCAAAGCGATACGCATGAAAGTTTCGATCCTTTATTGGAAGAGTGTCGAGAAGTCGGTGGTATTTTGGTTTTGGCCTTGCTGAGAGACGGGGGTGCCGGGGATCGTATTGGCCGGCGCCTGCCCGCCGGTTATCAGGCCAAGCGCGGTATTTTCTATCTCGCGCACGAAGCGGTCGATATCCAGCGACTCATTTTGTGCGGCTGTAACATCTTGTCGATCATGCGCGGTATTTTGGAATGTTTGAATGGTCGTTACCATCGCGGAGATCGCCTCGGTCGTCTCGGCATTGTTCAATTGTACATCCAGCGTATCCAATTCATCCAGAAGCGGTTGTACCGCCTCAAGATCTTTTTTTATCATGGTCGATTTTTCGTCCAAGACCTTGCTCTTTTCGACGATATACGTTGCATCCGCTATCTTTTTTAATGCCGTGCGGCCCTCGGCGATGCGTGCCAGCGAGGTATCTTTGGCACTCTTGTATGCCGTCTCTGTGTCGCGCTGGTTTATGATAAGCTCACGCACTTTTTCGCGTTGTTGCTCAATGACGCTCTGCGCCGTAGCGACGGTGCCGTAGTGTGTTGAGGAGCCGCCGCTTGAACCATAGCGCAGATTGCCGTCGCGACTGAAGACCTGCTTCAATATTTGTGTCGCAAACGCCCCGATGATCTCGTTGAAATTGTCGGCGAGTTCCAGTTGGGTGAGGTCGGTGTTGAGCGCTTTGGAAAGGCGTCGCTCAATGGAGACGCCGGGGGTAACTGTCTCGCACACTTTTCCTCTACCGACACTTGTCTCCACCTCGCGGCATTCTTTTTGAGATAAGAAACCGCTTGCCCAGTCGAGCTCGCGCAATTCGCGCTGGGATTCCTCCGAGAGTTCGCGATCCAACTGTGCCGCCGACTCCAAGTACCTGCCATAGGGGTTGTTGAGCGGATTGCCCATCACGGAGCGCCATGAGTTCCAGTTGATCTGTTGCTCGACATCCTCCATGAAGGAGTCGAAGAGAGCATCGCTTATCGTCGGGCGGATCACGCGTTTGCCGGCGCATGGCTGGGTCTTGCGCAAGGTGCGCGCCATGATGCGACTTACTTGGGGGTCAGTCTCCGACTCACCCACTCGTTGCACGAAGGCGGTCAGGCTGGTATTGCAGATAAGACCGAGGTAGGCCTCGGTGTTGATAATATAGTGCGGCGCGGAGGTGCCGTCGGGATTTTCGAAGCCGTTGTTGATCCAGTTGACCGTCTGCTGGGTGAGATCGTCGATGGCGAGTTTGGCGAGCGACCACGCGAGCGGATCCAAGATGTTTTTAAAAAAGAGATCCTCGGTGGAGTTGGCGGTTTGAATCGTATCCTCGGTCAACTGGAGTCCTGTCAATATTTGGTTGAGATGACTTTCTGTCGTATTGATGGGGTCATTGACGAGAAGTTGGGCGTGCGCGGCAGGCACTCCGAAGCATAGATATCCACCAATCACACACAATGCGATACTGATGCGCGAAAGAGATAGGTGAATGCGTGCCGCTGTATGCATAAGGTATTATAAGCGTCGTATGAGGGAGAGTATCGCCGCGAGCGCGTCGTAGGTCTCCGCACCAGCCTGTTGATAGGCCGCGAAGCCGGCGATAGCGCCCACGCTATCTATGTAGAGTTGGGACATGCGATGCAGGGCATGTGCCGTCATACTGTAACTGTTGGTTAGGAGGGTGTGTTGCGCCAAGAAGTAGTCGGGGACGGGCAAGGCGACGAGTGTGGCTGCGAGGCCTTCATAGGTGTCGGCTTCATGCTCCAGATCGACAATCGCCGCCACATCGTGCGCCTCCGCGGCATCGCGGAAGAGTGTGATAACGTCGATTGATTTTAGAATAGTGTGGCGTTGTATGACCTGTACCAGCTCTTCGCCGTAGCGCGCACGCCCTTCGGTCGTGTCGGGCGCGGGTGTCATATCTGAAGGAGTGTATCGTTCTTCCGGATGAGTTTGAGTGAGCAGATCGGTGATTTTTTGTGCGATCTGTTCTTTTTCCGCACCCCCCGCTCCGGGAGCAGAACCCAAGTACTCCAAAAAGAGATTTTGCGCCGCCTGTTGGGTTAGGGTGGGAACTTCAGCTTCCGGCGGTTTCTTCAATGAAGAGATCACTCCGCTTCCACCGAATTCTTGATCATCCTCGACACCGTCGCCGTCGGTGTCGCTCGTGTGCGGATCGGTGCCGACGAGTTCCTCCTCCCAATCTTTCAGACCGTCGCCGTCGGTGTCGCGTTCGAGGTCGGCAAATGATCGGGCAAGGGCATTTTCATACGATGGAGGCGCCTCTGTTACTGTTGTTCCGATCAGCGACGTCAAAGCACCCGCCGCGACAACTATGGCGAGTATGGTCGCGACCCGTGCAATGTTTTGCATCCAGTAAAGCACACTCTATCCTTGGTATTGTATCAAATCGCGCAACTCCCCGCTTGAAAGATTGACATGTCGTGTGGATAAGGGGCGGAAAAAAGGCGATTTCGCAGGGCGAAATCGCCTTTTTTCCGTTCTTGCTACAGAGTGATTTCCGGCAGGTCGTCATCCTCCGCCACACTATCGGCCTTTAGGAGGTGTGGGGGTATGTCGGCGAGGAATTCGGAGGGTTCGCGGGAGGTAATGGTGCCAAAGACGGTGCGTGTCGCCGCGTAAGAAAGGTAACAGCGCTTGCCTGCTCGCGTCAGGGCGACATAAAAGAGCCGCCGCTCCTCCTCGGCATGTTCCC
>CAYGCZ010000020.1:0-15577 GCA_964348495.1 uncultured Candidatus Saccharibacteria bacterium | reverse complement strand
TAATTAAAACTAGGAACTAGTAGGCATATACAATGAAACAACAGATATGTGCCTTTTACCCTTTCCGTATCTTCTCCGCAAGTTTCAACACAAGGTCAAAAGACTTTTCTGCTTTCTTGAGTGACAAAATTGTACGTGGCTTAGCGAGGTGGAAGGTATTGCGAATATCCTGCAAATCAACAATCTGCTCATGCAGTGATACCCCAAGAAAATCTTTTTGCTCTTTAATCAGTTCGTGAAGCCAGATTCGCGACTGATCACGCGCTTTTTTCGTTCTATATGAAATAATGAGATCCTGATCGGTGTGCTGAAACACTTTTGCCAAAAGAGTGGCGTGAGGATATTTCTCATCATAAAATATGAGTTTCTCTTTTTTGGCGCGGAAGAGTAAGAGTGCTTCGATAATCCCTATATTGTAGAGAACAATCGTCCGCACCATTTCATCCTGATATTCCGGCTCGACTTTCTCTGCCATTGTCCAAAGCCAAACAGCAAACCTGACCGATTCTGCTATGTTATGTCGAAGAACTTTTGGAGTAATGAAGTCAAATGTGTTGCCATCCATACGTTAGCTATTTTTTTGTCGACTCAGCCATCCTGAGTAATTTTGAGAGTGAACCCAACCCTTCCTTTTTCAAAACAGTAGAGAGCTTCGCGTCATCGCGATATCCGAGATCAATTTTATACTGTTTCTCAATGGTCTTTACCAAAGTATCACCTCTTTTTTTTCTACTATTCTTGGTCATATAATAATGCTACTTGGTAGTGATGGATTAGTAAATACTAGTACTTTCTATCGCACGCGCTTCAAGAGGCTTTGCTCTACTTTGGTGATGTCAAAGAAGCCGCTCTCAAGGAGGTATACTTCGAGCTTTTTTTCGTAGCCGGTGATGATAAGTATGCCGAGTACAACAAAGAGAAGACCGACTGCACGCTTTGTCTTACTGTGCGGATCGGCGATGCCTGTGAGTTTGTCGGAGACGCGATAGCCAAGAAGCGCGACGAGAAGAAGGATGAGCGAGAGGCCGAGGACGTACGCCAAGATATACAACGTGCCGAGTGCAAAGGAGGCAGGCAAGACGGAGGCGAGGATGACGAAATACGTCGGCGAACAGGTGGAAAAAACGGGGCCGAGCGCCGCGCCGACGAGCACATCGCCCCACACGCTCTTTTTGTTGTGGCCTTCGCCTACCATCACATTGGAGCGCGCGGCCATTTTTGCTACGCCCGGCACACGCTCCCACAGCGCGGGAAAGAGAAGGGTGATACCAAAAACAAGGAGAATGCCACCCGAGAGCCCCGTCCATACCGAGGGCGGGATCATGATGAACGCGGTAGAGGCCTTCAACAGGTAGGTAAAGACGATGATGGATCCGGCGAGTGAGGCAACGACGATGTAGGGCGTTGAGGCGCTTCTGCCTGTGGCAGAAGCGCCTATAACAACCGGCAGAAGCGGCAAGATACACGGCGCAAGAACAGTGAGCACGCCGGCGATGAATGAGATGACGAGAAATGTTGCGATCATATTTGAGCTTCGTCGAAATATGCGTAGTTGAAGAGTACGCTAAAGGCCTTGCACCAGGTAAGAGCATAGGGGTAGTCGGCGATATCTATGCCGGCGGGTATCTCGTAGTTGATATTGCCCTCGGTGGCGCGAACCCGCCCAAGACTTATAAACTCTTTAGCGTCCTTGTCTTTGGCAAGGTAGACGTAGAGGTCGGGGCCGTTTAGCGTGGTGAAGTTTTCATAGCGCAGATAGGAGGTCTCGCCGATGCGAATGATGTGCGCCGTACCGCTCGCCGGATGAGCAAGTGTGTCAATAACCGTCGCCGAGGCGACGACCTGCGCCGATCTGTCGGGAGCCGATGCCTGTGGCATCGGCTCATCCACCCGCACCTGCCGGAATATCGGCGAGATGCCGTAGTAGGCAACACCGACGACGGCGATGGTCGCCACCAAGAGAACGAAATATTTGATCTTCATATTATGTAAGAATACCATATTATTCAAACACCACGGGCACGCGCAGTTCATCATCGTGCTCGGAGAGGCCGGAGGGGTTGTCTTTTTTCAAGATGAGCGTACCGCGCGAACCCGCGGGCTGTTGCGCAAAGGTGAGCATCGTCTCAAACGGCACGAAACTCTCCGTCATCCACTCATCCTGTGCCGTGGCGTAGTACTCGGCGAGCACACTCCCCGCTTCGTCGATCAGCACCACAGGAAAGCTCGCCTCAAAGTACCAGTAGCCGCGCGCCTCTCCGCGAATCGTAAGCGGACTGCCGACCGCACCATTGGGGCGCGGCGTTTCCATGCGAATGAGGTCGCTCTTTTCCAACTCGTTGCCGATCACTTCGGTAACATGATTACCCTTTCCGTCGCGGCATTGGCGCGGATAGCTCTCCATCACCGGATTACCCAAGGCGATGCACTCCTCAAAGGTGCTCGCCGCCCGCGAGCCGGAAAAGATGCCCGAAAAAAAAGCCCCGTATCCGATAAGGGCGATAAGCACCATCACTATGACGATGAAAAAAGGAATACGTGGCATGAAGTATAATTATTTAACGCGACTCGCCTTCAAAGTCGGGCTCGACGATTCCCCACTGCATCGTCACCGTATCAAGTTTCAGATACGCGCTCTTACCAAGAGAAGGTCGGGCGGTCATCGGCTCACCCGGTGCACGATCGGCGTAATTCACCACGATGACATACGTATGGCGTGGGTTTCTGCTGACCTCGGTCGTCTGCGGTGCGATGCGGTCGCCGAGAAAATACCCGTCCGACCCAACATAGCCGCTCTCGGTAGCGCGGGCGGCGACCGCATAGAAGAATGTCCCCGAGCCACCTCGCTCTTGCGTGAGGAGAAAGACAACATCAACACGACCGTCGCCATCAAGATCGGTCTCCAGCTCATTACCAAAGTAGCGGGTCGTTACCATCGCCGCCGATCCCGGCACCGCCTCGCCCCGTGCAACACCATCTTTCAACGTAACCTCCTCACCGTCTATGAGGTATGTTGCGTTCTTAGGATCACTCCCCGGCACAGAACCCTGCGGCAAAAATACCAGAAATCCCACCCCCGCAAGAAACGCAAGGGAGCAAAAAATTATAAGGAGCGTCCTACGCTGTGGATGAAGTGGGGAGAGCATATTAATTTGTAAATCAATAATAGCATTTTCAGCTATTATTTTGAACCCTATCACATTGACTAGACCACGCGAAGAGTCGAGTTACCAACAGCTTTAGCCGACTTGGCGTGACCAGTCTCGAATGAACATTCCTATGCGCTCAATATCAGTCGGAGCAAGTTCTCCACTATGCATAATGATATTACGAGATTTCTCGAGTGTAGTGATTATTTGTTTCGCCCAATCAATACTACTTCCAATATGTACTTCAAAAAAGACCCAATTTCCAGGTTTGGCAATAATAGAAATTAGATCCCCAAACTCCGTATAGTAGATCATCGAACCACCGCGAGGTGTAAGCCAGCGAATATCTTTTTCTGCTTTTTTACGATTTTCCGCCTTGTCTCTTATTTCCTTATGTACACAAAGCTCCCACCAATTCGCACCTTTTTCTTCAAAGAGTTTTTTTGCAACGAATTCTCGAACAGAATTTTCAAATGCACAAATAGCCGTATATACCAACGACATCTTTCGAGACTTAGTAACCAGCTCCTCATCAAGTGAAGGGATTCCAAGGCGTTTAGAAGTCTCCATCTCCCATTCAGCCTTATAGTTAGCTTTTTGACTATGACCTTCTTTCTCCAACGCCTCCTGCGTCAGAAGTCCACGAAACGCAAAAGAATAGAATTGATCATGATTCATAGCTAAAACAGATGACTGCGAATACTTTTAAAGATTGCGTCGTAAACAGCCTGATCACGAGATTCTGGAAGATGTATTTGGATATTATAGTGAAAAGCGGGATTCGGGACATTCAAGGGAATTATTGCAGGATCTTTAACGACTGGCGGCGTTTCAACCTCCGGCTTAGCTGCGTCTTTTTTCTGATCTTTTTCTTCAGGTTTTTTATCTTCCTTTGGAGGTTTTTGGGCTACCTTCCATTCCGCATATCCAGCCAATGTCAAGAACGTATTCGCCATTGCGGCAATAACAGTATCAGAATTTTTCCCTTGAGTGAGAGTTCTTAGTTTGCTTTTGACTTCATCCACAGGAAGATTATAGGCTTTTGTATTTACCGCAAACAAGTCGCTATAAGCCTCTTCCAAAGCTTCAGCCATAATTGCCTTTGACTGAGATTGATCGAGAAATTTGAAATATCTCTCTGTGGGCGCAGCGTTTGAATCAAGGAAATTAAGTGCTTTCAAAAGTGCGATAAACAACCTATCGTTGGTACTTTTAAAACCCAGCCCTTCAAGAAATTTTTGAGTGAATGTTTCGGGAGCCTTTGCTGTGATAAGGCTATCGAAGAATGCCGTGACATTCTTTACTGTTAATAAATAGGATGTTGGAAGTGCCATAAATATTTTCTCTAACCCAATTATTATAGTACTTACAGGGTCCAAGTCAAAGTTTCCACAGGGCCAGATGCTATAAGCTGGACTTTCCATAGGGTTTGCGTCACCCATTGACACGTGGACGACATAGAAGCCCTAACCAAAGCAACAGATCATTTTCGCTACGACGAGGAGCGAGGTTGCTTTACAATGAACGAAGTCCGACCTCACTCATTCTTACAGAGGCGTTTTTTCGGAGGTGTAGTACTCGCGCAGGGCGCTGAACAATTCGCCCTCTACGGTGAAAATAGCGACTTCGTCCATCTTGATACGGAGGTTTTTTAATGTCCGCAGGAGAGCGCGGTATTAGGTAATATACCACGCTTTTCAAAAAATAATCGTGACTGTCCCTGTTCTCTCCGTTCTTCTCACATGATTTTAAACAGTGGGCCCGAGCAACCCATGCTATACTGAGCAAACCGGGGGCAGTTTAGCTATGCAACTCATGAAGCATTATTTTATTATTGTCGCCATCGTCCTTATGCTCGGCGGTGTGCTCGTCTCCTATGAATGGACAGCCGACACAAGAAACACACCCTCTCTCATCACAGGCACAACCACCCCGCTCACCGCTCCAAGGCCGGCTGTAAACGACGGGGAAGAAACCATACCATGGCTCACCTATAGGAATGAAAAGTACGGATTTGAGGTGGGGTATCCCGCCAATGATCCAATACAGAAACACCCGGATACCCGCCACAATTACGGTGATAGTGTTGCTAATGAGTTCATAATCATTTATCTACCACCCTCTCTGGACAGAGGATATAATCCTACAGCAGAATCCCTAGATGACTATCGGCACGACTATAAAATAGGCACCTATATGGATGAGGTGGAGGGTGAGGATGGAAATTACTATAAAAATGAAAGGGACCACACGGTCATCATCCACGAGCAGGAAGACGTGGTAATCAATGGAATACCTGGACTCAAACAACTCTATAGCACGGGATTTTGGAAAACACGCGGTACGACCGGCGAACAATATGTCTATGAGATTGATGCTATGGAAAGAAAACACGTCATACGCTACGTCTTCTTTAGAGGCGGCGAGCCGATTATTCTGCAAACGAGCGGAGGTGGTTATAACCAACTTAACACTCCGTTTTTAACGACCAAGAGATTAGATAAGATGGCACAAACATTTCTTTTTACAAAATAAATAATTATCATACTCGACACAAGACAAAAAATAACCAAAGAAAAAACGAGGTCACCTGACCTCGTTTTGATTGTGGGAAGACTGCACCCTGCCTTCTTATGGCGTATTTGACGATGGGTAATAGCCATCCGGCGTACCCCCTATCCCTCCTGGTCCAGTGCACTCGGTGACATAGTTTTTCAAATACCGCCCCTCTATCTTCACCGATGCCAGTTCTGGGATGTACTGATACGCGCTATTCTGATACTTCACCGCAAAGTGCAGGTGGGTTCCTGTTGATGTGCCGGTATTACCCACGACACCAAGCAGCGCTCCCTGGCTGATCAGCTGATCCAACTTCACCTTCGGCCTGCGCTTCATGTGCCCGTACCATGTTTGGTATCCTGTGGAAAGAGCCCCATCTCCATCGTGGTCAATAGCGACATGATAGCCGTTTGAATCGTTCGCGTTGGTTCCAACAACTACTACCCGTCCGCCGGCAGCGGCATGGATATTCACATCCGTTTCCTGCCCTACTTCCGCGCTTGTATCATCAAAATCAAGCGCAAAATACTTGTCTAATACATGCGCCAGATCAAGATTGGCATTTGGAGCAAGACAATCTCCACTACCGATCTCATTTGTCACCAACCACGACTTGCCTCCCGGAAGCGGAAGTTTGAAGTCGGGCGAAGCGACGGCTGGCGTATAGTCGATCACGAGCATGGGACGTTCCGATGACGTACTCCAATCTGAACTGCGAAACATGGAGAACTGGTTGATGTTTCCAACCGGGCGGAGCTTCAGGCCGAAATTTGTCGCGGGAGTATCTTTCCATGCGTTGTAGATGTCGGTGATATTCACCACATACCAGCCGGGCGGAGCGGGTTGCGGTATTGTTACCACTTCACTACTCGCCGGTTGTTCACTCCAACTGATACTTTCTCCTTCGAATTGCGTCTGTGATGCATACTCCTGCGTAAGATCTCTCGCCCACTGCTCCGTATTCACATCAAGATGCATATCCACAGGAGTTGAAAGATCACCCCGCGGATACGACATCATCCACAACTCTACCGAGTTAATGGTACTCGATGGCGGCAAACCGTTCACATCGAACTGAATGAGAATGTAGTACCAGTCGTACCACCCTCCCGCCTGAAGCTTTCCGTCGTTGACGCCGTAGTCATCGCCATAGTCGTAGTAGGAGGTGACCCACACATCGGTACCGTGATACTCGTCGGGTTGGTAGACCATGATCTCGGCATTGGTGGCCATAGAAAGAGCCATGGCCGGCAGAACAGTAAGCCACTTTGAACCTGTATTGTTCATAGAAACTCCTCGTTGGTTATAAAAGAACACCCGTTCGCCCCATGCGAACGTTCCGCCAAGGTACCACACAGAGATAAAATTTTTCTAAATATTTTCTAAAGAAAAGATAAAGTTTTTATTACTCGCCCGCGAACAAGATTTTGAAGCATTGTCGAGGTAGACTGCGAGAAACGGGAAATAGGGACGGTTACTACTCTTTCTATTTCCTTGTTTACGGCCTACTGTTTTGCAGGGTGAACGGTGAGCAGTTTTTCAAACGGCTTTGCGTTTTTATGCGGACCGACGAGGGCGAGGTTGAGGCGGTCGTCGGTAAAGATGGCGCGGGCGATGTCTTGCACCTCTTGCGCCGTTACCGCGTGGAGAAGTCGCGCCTCGTCGTGGGGCGGGATGATGGGGAGGTTGTGCACTTCGTCGAAGCCGTAATACGATGCCTGTGCGCCGGAGGTTTCGAGGCCGGCGACGAGGCCGGAGGCGTACATGTTTTTTGCTTTAGTGAGCTCTGCCTCCCCTATCGGCTCGTCGCAGAGACGGCGCACCTCCTCCATGATGGCGCGGATCACCTCCTCGACGCGCACACTGTCGACACCGGCATGAATGGCGAAAAAGCCATGATCGGTAAAAAATTCGTTTGATGCGCCGACATAATACCCCGCACCCATCTCCTCGCGGATGCGCCGATAGAGGCGCGAGCTCATCCCCCCGCCCAAGACCCCCCGCAAGATGGCGAGGGCGTGGGTGCGTGTATCGGTGATGGGGATGGAACGAAAGCCGAGAATGAGGTGTGTCTGACTCGTCTTTTTGTGACGTACGGCGATGGCGGGCATGTGCTGTCGCTCGATGACTTTTTTCTTTGCCCCGCCCGCGCCGCGCGGGATACCGGCAAAGGCGCGCTCGACGGCCTTGAGAGCGGCTTTTTCATCGACCTTGCCCGCGACGATGACTATGGTGCGCGAGGCGACGTAGTGCTTTGCATGATAGGCGGCGATCTGCGTGCGCGAAAGCGTGCGGATGGTTTCGCGCGTACCGAGAATCTTGCGTCCGGCGGGCTGGTCGCCGTAGAGCAGGTCGGTAAAGAGGTCGGCGACTTCGTCTTGGGGTTGGTCTTCGTACATTTCGATCTCGCCCACGATCACGCCGCGCTCTTTTTCGATCTCGGCTTTGGGAAACGTGGAGTTGATAAAGATATCGGCGACGATATCGAGGATTTTTTCAAAATGATGCGGCTCGGCCTTGGCATAGTAGCCGGTGTATTCGTGCGCGGTAAAGGCGTTGGACGAGGCGCCGATCATATCGAGTTCTTCGGTGATCGCCTGCGCGTTCGGTCGCTTTTTTGTCCCCTTGAAACACAGGTGCTCCAAAAAGTGCGCGACGCCGTTTTGTTGCTTGCTTTCGTATTTGGAACCTGTTTGCGTGAGCACGCGCACGGTGGTGGTGAGACTCCCCGGCATGGGGACGATGATAACCCGCAAACCGCTCGCCAAGGTCTTTTTGGTGTATGACATGCAGACACTATAGCATGAAGTGTGAGTACACTAAAAAAAGCCGGCTACGTGCCGGCTTACCATACTAGGTATTCAGAGAAATGAGGAGATGGGGGGCACGATTCCCAAACTATTCCCCCTTTCCTAGTGCGCCTTTTTCACGCTAGCCGGCCTCAAACGCTCAATGGAAACGGGTGGAAACGGGGACAGTCACGATTATTTTTATAACTATGTGTTTTAAGTATTCTTTCTTGGTCTTCCTGCGGACACCCCCCAATCAGAACCCCCTATTCTTTCTTCTTGCCTTCATCTAAATATTTCCTAGAAACCACATCAAAGTCGGAAGAAAATTCTTTATCCTGAATCACTCGAAACTTCTGAAATTCTTTTTCAGCAAAAGTCTTGGCGACTTCGGCAGAAACTTTGCCCGGATTGTCTAAAACTTCTCGATCGTTGAATTTCAAGAAAGCGTTTAATTTTTCAGCCCAGTCCGCCATATTCATGACTGCACCGCGTCGCGCCTGATCTTCCGCGTAATCAAGATACATCGTGACGAAGCGATTTAATGACTCTATCTCTGGTTTTGAAAGATAGTTTTTAGCAATAGAAACATCCGTTTCCACAATTTTGCCGGTTGGAGCTTTTGCCCATGTCGAGAGTCCCATGTGCTCCTTGGTGCTGTCGGCGCGTTCCACAATTAGCTCCGCGGCAGTGTTGCCATGAGTTGCATAGTGAAGTTTATTTTGTACTGTTGCAAAAAACTTTTTTGTTATTTCATCGTTCGCATTATAATCTGCTGAAGTTGAATAGATGTCGGTAATTTTTTGATAGAAACGTCGCTCACTCGCGCGGATTTCTCTGATTTCTGCGAGTAACTGATCGAAATAATCCTTGCCGAAATGTGCGCCGTTCTTTAAGCGTGCGTGATCAAGCACGAATCCTTTGATGACAAAACTTCCCAGTGTCTGTGTTGCCCATATGCGAAACCTCGTCGCTTTCTCGGAGTTCACGCGATACCCCACAGAAATGATTGCGTCAAGGTTATAATACTGAACATTATACACTTTGTCGTCACTGGCAGTTGTTCGAAAATTTCGAATAACTGAATCCTCTTGTAATTCAAGGCTTTTAAAGATCTCTTTGAGATGGTAGTTGATTGTATTGACTTCTACACCAAAGAGCTCTGCCATCCGCTTCTGGGTAAGCCATATCGTTTCGTCATTAAAGAGTACATCTACACGCACCCCGCCATCGGGGCTGGTATAAAGTAGAAACTCTGATTCTTGTGGTATAAGGTTTTGCATACATTATTTTTGGTAAGATAGTAATCTCGACCACCTTTTCAATCTCGATAAGATCGATTTAAACACTATTCGGGGGGTAAAAAGAGGCTTGAAACAAGGAAAACGTAAGCGGAGTCAGACTTCATTACTTACAGAGGTGTCTTTTCTGAAGTGTAGTACTCGCGCAGGGCGCTGAACAATTCGCCCTCTACGGTGAAGATGCCGACTTCGTCCATCTTGATACGGAGGTTTCTTTTAGTGTCGGTAAATTCAGCGTGCCATTCAGCGATCACAGTATCGCCGTCTACCCACACATGGCGCAGGGTGAATTCAATATCTGCTTGTTCACCGATGACCTTGCTCACCCAGTAGGCGCGTATCGCCTCCCGCCCGATATTTTTTGGCTCCCGCGGATCGTGATACGTCGCATCGGGAGAAAAAATGGTAACGATCAAATCGGGGTCGCGGGTCATCCACGCTTCTCCGTATGTATTCAAAAGTTTTGTTGCAATATCTTTGGTCATAAGAAAATAATCGTGACTGGTCCCTGTTTCCTGTTTCTTTCTGTTTCTGTGTTTCTGCATACGTGTTCTTAGTTTAATTCTTTTTTCAGTTCAAGCGCCCGCGCGATTATTCTCTCTCCTATTTCTCCCCAATCAAAAAATTCTTTATACAAAAGCGGGTCTATAAGTTTAATTTCTGTGATTGATCCGGCAGGATCCGCCGCAAAAGGACCAATCGGTTCAATGGTGCATGCAAATCGTAATTGGTATATTGTGCTCTCGCCCATGATAACCGCTTGGTAACCGATGGGAGCACAAGAGAGCACTTTCATATTGGATTCCTCTTCCACTTCCCTTTTCAAGCATTCCTCAAAACTTTCTCCCGGTTCAATCGTTCCGCCGACCAAGCACCAGGATTTTCTTTTTCCGTTTAAAACAACGAGCATTTTCCCTCCTGAAAAACACACACCATATACTTGTGTTGCCTTGCTTTTGTCGAGAGACTCAAAAGAGTCGGCGTCGTTGTAAATAACTTGCACCACGCTTCCATCAGTGCTCTTTATTTGTGATTGTATTTTCATACCATGTTTTATGACAGCTTTCTTCACCTGCCACCTGCGGACACCCCTCAATCCGAACACCCTCTCTCATCTTTTCTCACCGCCGCCCTTGGCGCTTTTTAATGTCCGCAGGAGAGCGTGGTATTAGGCAATATACCATGCTTTTCAAAAAATAATCGTCTATCCCTGTTCTTCTCAAATTATTTTAACATCTCGACGAGTCTTGAGTACTAATGAATTTCTACCAAGAGGGGTGCGTGGTCGGATACTTCTTCAGGTAACACTTGAAAATCTGTTACCTTAATTCCACCACTGACAAAAACATAATCCGCATGTTTTTCTGGCTTTGTGTAATAGGATGTTCGAGTTGATGGTATGTTATATTCGTTAATCAAATTTCTCAAACCATATTTTTCGAGCATCTGAATACTTTTAGTATCGGGCAATAGATTAAAATCTCCACACAGTACACACTCTCCGTTGAGAGATTCTATAAAGTTACCAATGTTTTGCGACTGATTAATTCTGTCATCGGTATCTGTCTTTCCTTTTCCATTCCATAAACCATGAAAGTTAACTATGGTAACCGACTGACCATTAGTCACCAGTGTTACATATTGAATATTTCTCGCATGATTTCCAATATCTCCATCGGGGATATGACCTTTTTCTTTATATACAAAGATTTCTCCCTCAGCGATTACATCAAAATCTTTTTTGATCAACAGGAGTAGTCCGTAATTATCCATAAAATGTGGCCGAAAATATTTCGCGTGATTGGATAACATCGAAGATATCTTCTGCATACCCTCCGTCATTATGTGACGGTGATCTATCGCCACACCGCCTGCGGCATGACCATCAAATTCTTTGTATGGCGCAGACCAAACTTCTTGCAAACAAAAGACATCTGCATCTTTATGTTTAGCGAAAAATTCAAGGAGCTTACTCTCACCCGCGCGACCACCCCAAATGTTTAAAGATATTATTTTCATTCTTATTTTAATGCGCTTTTTTCACGCTAGCCGGCCTCAAACGCTCAAGATCAAGCGTTTCATCAATGCGAATCTGTTCCACAAATTCAGGCACATGCGAAACCAAGATCATCGCTCCTTCATACTGATCAAGCGCCTTTGCAATAATAGGCAGGTGTCGGAAGTTTATGTGGTTCGTCGGCTCGTCGAGAATAAGAAGATTTGGCTTCATAAGTACCAACTGCGCAAAAGCGACAAGACCCTTCTGTCCTTCAGAAAGACTGCCGACTTTTGCATACATAAGATCACCTGTAATGAGAAACCCCGCCGCAACACTGCGCATCACTTGTTCATCAGGAGCATCCATCACCGATTCAAGCGTTTGATACACGCTCTCGTTAAAATCAAGCGTCGAGAAATCCTGTCGATAATACCCGACGGTTACGCCTTCAGAGATACGTGCGCCCTTTTCTGTATTGCGCGCAAGATTCTCAAGCAAGGTACTTTTGCCCATACCATTTGGACCGGTCAATAGAAGATGCCACTTTTTCGACAATGACAGATTTGCCACGCACGGGACAAGCACATGATCTTTGATAATTGAGACCTCTTCAATACGCACCATTTCAGGAATTGGGCATGGTCTGGCTTCAATCGTGAATTTTCGAATCGCCTTATCTTCCCGCCGAACATCAACCTTTGAGGCCTCAGCCTCTTCCGCGCTTTCCCGCATACGCTTCGCCAAGATCCTCATACGACCTCCTTTATTCGCAAAAAAATTCGCCTTGTCCTTCTTCTCCTGAATGTGCTTTTCAAATTGGGCGTTCTGTCGTTGCTCTTTTTCGACACGTGCCGCGATCTCGCGTACCACATCCTTATAGTCACCGGCATACTGCTCAATCTTTCTGGTAAAAATGTCTAGATACAAAACCCCCTCTGTAAATGCGTTCAAAAACTCGGCATCATGCGAGATGACAATAACCGTCTTTTTATGATCAATCAAAAACTGCTTCAAGTGTTCGATACCCTGCTTATCCAAATTGTTCGTCGGCTCATCGAGTAACAGCAGATCGGGATTTTGAATCAATGCCGACGCCAAGAGCAACCGCGCTTGTTGCCCTCCTGAAAAATCTTTGATGAGCTTGTCTTTGGGCGCGTGAAGATGCACAACCTCGAGTATCGTGTCGATTTTTGGATCAATATCATACACTTTTTCTGAAAAACTCTTTTCAAAAAATTCCCGCACCGTAAGATCAAGCTGATCGCGCGGGATAACCTGGCGAGAAAGAGCGATCGAAAGTTTGGGCGCGATATGAATGTCGCCTTCCTCGGGCCGGATCGCCCCCGTGATAAGTTTAAATAGGGTGCTTTTGCCGGCTCCGTTTTGCCCCATAAGCGTTACCTTTGCCCCGCGACGCACGCTAAAAGACGCCTCATCTAAAATAGGCTTGTTCACACTATGATGAAACGACACCTCGTCGCATCGAATAATAACGTCTCCTTTTTGCGACATACTCAAATCTCTATAAAAAAATTCACGCGGACGTGAAGTTCTGAAAATAATACAATAAATAGTTCGTTTATGCAAGTTCCTGTATGACCCAAGGTGTAACGTCTTTGTTGAGTAATTCTTGGGTTTCCAAACAATGCCGCATTATTGCACCATACCTTTTATAAAATAATCGTGGCTGTCCCTATTTCTACTACTAGTTTGACCAAAGTGATAGACAACGAGATTTTAAAGTCAACGCGTCTCGGGCGCAAATAAATATTTCTTTTTCACTAGAATTATCTTCCTTACATTCTCTGGGGTCTGTTCCGTTATCGAAATACTTACCGAATTTCCATACCAATTAGTCTCAGTTACAACAAACCAATAGTTCGTATCATCAACATCGTAGTTATATGAATCTCCAGCAACAACCTCTAACACAGATTCTTCTCCAGTTGGTAAACTGACTTTGATCTTAGCCTGAGTTATATCTGACGCATCCCTATATACATCAAGCAAACCAACTGTTAGTTTTGTGAAATCATCTTTAAAAGTGGAACCCTTTCTTATGTACCCGTTATTAAAATATGGTTTATCAGCTAATTCAGGTAGGTCTGCGAGCTTTTGTTCTAATTCGAAATTCTTCTGCTTTTCAGTGCTTATTTCTTTTTGAAGCTGTACTAGTGAACCAGGAACATAAACTAAGTAGTTAAAATACAAATCTCTTTCATTTATTGCATCGTCTTTCTCTCTTTCAATCGCATTTAGTTTTTCATTATAATCAGACCTTAAATCAGACACACTATCATAATGAAAGGCAACTAAAATAGCTATAATCGTCACCAAAATACTTGGCGATAGAGCTTTGAAAACATCTAAAAAAATTTTCATAAAAGTTTTGTGCTAGCAGTAGCTGACTACTGAGCCAGGACTCGAACCATGATACTCGCCTCCAAAAGGCCCCCTGTTCGATAGTTTCTATCCAAAGCTGCCGGACTTGGATTCGAACCAAGATCTTACAACTCCAAAGGTTGCCGTCCTACCATTAGACGATCCGGCAGCTTTGTCTACAAACTATAACGAACAGTTTCTTCCTGTGGGCAGAAACCGGATGAAAAACAAAGCAGTTTGCTTTTCATTCCCACCACTTCGACGATCCGGCAATGGGTTTTTGCGCGAAACAAAAACCATTCAAGCATACATGCCCGAATGGTTGTATATTCCCACAAAAATCGAGTGAAAACAAGGTGGAGATTACCTGACAAAGATTATTTCGGCAAGTTGCCGTATAACCGCATGGTGATCATCCTCTTTTATTTTTTCAATAAAGACAGCCAGCGCATCCAGACCAAAGTCAGCGTAATTTGGATCCAGATCATTCATTTCACACACCACTTCAAATGCCAAAGACGCAGTCCTTTTATTACCATCAACAAATGGGTGGTCTTTGATGAGGAGGTACAAATACGCAACAACCTTTGCTTCATCGGTATCATATGATACGTGGCCAAAATATGAACCGCTGACGCTAGCTACAAGACCCTCGATTTTATCTCGAGCGTCTTGCGTAATAGGAAATGAAACCAGACCTTTATCGTGTAGCAACTCGTATATCCGGCAGACGTCGCTTGAGGTTAGTTGTCGAAATATCTTTTTTTCCTTGGTCATAATCTCGAAGAGACTGAATAACCTGAGCGTTCTCGCGCAGTTGCTCTTGTATGATCTTTTGGACGGGACGTGGTTTCTTAAAAAATCCGAACAACATGGTAATAGTATTATAGCGCCGCGTGGCGAGATTCGCCTGTGGGTAATTGCACATCATACTCTCACAAAAACGGTACTGAAACAAGACGGGAACCAATTTCAACTGGGATCCAGTTGAACTGTTGCATTTTTTGCAACAGATGAAGAACGGCTTTGACAGTATGTGCACATTTTGCACATACTGAATTGATCTATGATTTTCTTACGAACTATCCGAAATTGCCGGACAGTTCAAATTTGTATTCTTCAAAGGTGGCTAGAGATGGCAGTATATGACACAGAAATGTTCTTTAACCAACCAGTAGGAGTCTACCATGAACTTAAACGTTAGAAGTGCCCTAAGCCGCGTAGCGTCCTTGGACCTTGGTCCGATTCGATATACATTGATGCATCCGGAAGAAGGTTCTCCGTGGCCACAAGAAAAGGTTGTCGCTGTAGAGCGAGGATATCGACAGTTTCTCACTGTTGCTATCTTAGAGCCTGTTCATAATCTTCTCAACAACAGCACCACAAAGGCCAACACCA
>CAYGCZ010000019.1:0-15644 GCA_964348495.1 uncultured Candidatus Saccharibacteria bacterium | reverse complement strand
CCATGATGAGCCGTCGTGGGTAACCAGAGCCAGGCCGGAGTTGGTGCCGACGGAGCTCAAGAACCCCTTAGTTACAGCGGTGTCGTATCCGAGCGTTACTCCACTTGTGCCGGCGGTGTTGCGGACATCGACGATTTCTTTGAGTGTTCCCCCGTTGAGTAGCACTCCATCGTGAGAAACTCTTAACCCAAGGGTTGTGTCAGTGGTCGTACCCAAGGCCAGGGTATCGCCACGAATAGTACCTGCCACATGAAGTTTGGCGAGCGGGCTGGAAGTTCCGATGCCCACACTTCCGGAGGAAGTGATCATGAAGTACGTAGCAGTTGATGACCCGACGCTCATACTCGATTCGCCTGCGGCGGCATGAACGGAGAGTCGAGAAAAGGGGGTGGATGTGCCGATGCCGACGTTGCCGCCATCAAGAACACTAAAAACTTTTGTTCCCCCATCAAAGAGATCAAGAACGTTGCCGGTGCCCGATTGAGTTATCGTCAAGGCAGGATTTGAGTTATCGGTGAGTGAGATGGTGTCGGCCTCATCGGAACGAACGAACGATGCGGAGTCTACCCCATCAAGCTTGTCGGCCTCGAATGCGGCGGGAACAGTGCCGAGCCTTTTGCGCGGAGACAATGTCTCCCATGTGGTACTGGATGTACCGCCGACCTCAACCTCCAAATAGAGGGTTTGATTGAAATTGACGGAAGTCAAGGCGGTTGAACTGCCCAGCATGACGCTAAACAACCCATCGGTTACACCGATACGATCTCCAACCGCAGAACTGCGGTTGTCTTCCCAAATATTTGATCCACCCGTCTCTGCCGTGTAGAGGCGGAACTTCATGTGGTAGGTGCCATCGGCTACGGCAATATCCGAAGCGTTGGTGAGCTTGCCTTGGTAATTGATTTGGTAGTTGGGAGCGGCATGCGCGATGCTATGCATTAAAAAACTCGACACTATCAGCAAAGCGCCAAGGAGCAAAAAGATACTCGTTCGTTGATTAAAATAAGACATCAGGATAAACCAAAACCCAAGAGGAAAAAGCTAATGTTTCTTACACTTTATTATATCTCCGGTCGTAATGAAAACATACAAACGATGTGGGGATAACATAGGGAGACAAGTGAGACCCTGTGGCGGAGCGATAGTGCTGTTTGTGATGCGACACATGTACTACATGACATGGAATCCTGTTTAGAATCCGAATAGCGACTTAACGGCGCGTATAAAACGTTGCCATACGCTCTCGACCGCTTCTGCAATTATTTGTATGTTCTCTTGCAGTGTTTGAGTCGTTTGTTCAAGGATGGTTTCGCTTGAAGTGGAAGAGAGGGATTCCGTCTGAACATCTTCTTGAGTGATGGTGGCAGTATCGGGAATTGATCCTAAAACAGTAACACCGGATGAATAATTACCGGCCGTATCACGAGCAAAGAACGTGTAGTAATACACCGTTCCCACAGCAACGTCAGTATCGATTACACTTTCTCCCCGACCATCATAAACAACACGAGCACCGCGCGGGTCAAGAATGTATTCCTCTTCAGAACGTATGACACGCGTGGCAGAAAAATCAGCATCAATGGGGTTGTCCCATGTCAAACGTATCGTTGACGCCCCCGAAATACTGGTAACGGCACGCGGTGGAGCCGGCGGTGTCGTATCGGGCAGTGGCAGAGTCGTGAACATTCGACCATCAATCTTTGCCGTGCCCCCTCGTTCATCCTGCGCCGCAATACTGAAAAGATAGGTCGTATCCGGAATAAGGTTGGTCAGAAGAACGGTATGATCAGTCTTAAAGGAGACCTCGATAGCATTACCATCGGCATACTGGGCGGTTCTGCCCCATGAAATCAATCCTATGGATGGTATATTGGTCTGCCATGAGATGGCGGCAGTATCATGAAGCGCGCCGACAATAATGTTTCGCACGAGGAGCGGTGGCGATATCTCGGAGGGAAGTTCCGTGAATGTAATGGGTGCGGGAGTCGATCCGACAATACCGCTTCCACCCGGCGCCGGTGTTGGCGTAGGCGCAGGTGTCGGTGAGGGCGTCGTCGTACTTGTCGTTGTTCCGGTTACTGTTTGAGTGATGATGACTTGTGAACCGGCCGCCAGCGCGTACGGCGCACTTGCAAGTGTCAATGAGAGTGCAATGGTGAAAAACTTGATAATGTCGGTCATGATGAAGAAGATGGTTCGATTACAAAGCTATCACCGTTGCTGTCGTTGTTGCTTGGAAGCTTCCTGACGGTGCAAAGGTGGTATCTTGTCCGACAGCGAAGCACAGTGTCGTACTCACCCCGCTCGGACTTGTCTCGGCGGTTGTACTGGCGAACTGGTAGGTACGGGTACCATCAAGACCCTGATACAGCAACGTGGTGCTGGGTGTGTGTGTATCTCCTGTATCGCAGGATGAACCGGTGCCGAAACCCGTAACATGACTTCCATATGCCGACCATCCGAACTCATAGGCATTTGATACACTCCATGTTGCCTTGGAGGTGGTTGCCTTGTCGTTGAAGGCCTCGCCGGTGTTCTTGTCGCACAGTGCATCCGGTACGCCCAAGCCGTCGTGATCCTGGCAGCCTGCGGTTGAGGATGCGGAAATGGTCATCGTGTAGCCGGCGAGATTATCCGTTACTACTGTCCATGTCGTACTGCCTGTTGCCGTACCGGCACTGATCGTCAGTGATCGCGACATGTTCGCATCCGCCGGACTGGTAATGGAGACAAATGAAGTAACCATCTGCTGATACCCGGCCTTGAGGATATATGAAGCACTCGATGAGTCGCCTGTCGCCACCTCTCCTACGGTACTATCAAGACCATATGTTGCAGATGTCCCCGGACCTCCGCCAATATTGATCGAATCGCTCTGAATGCGATAATTTGCCGAACTTGATACGTACCCCGAGACGAGAGGTGTTGGAACGATCAGTATACCGGCAAGAAGAGAACTGACGAGTATATGCCGTGATAAGGAGGATAAGAAGCTCATAGAGGATGGAGAAAAGAACGAAGCGATGCTGAAGTGGAGGAATGCGAATGGTGTTATACGACCAGTCGCATGCACTCATACTACTAGTGTTTTATTTCAACCTTAATGAATCGTCCGATGAAGCGGACAATGAGTAGGAGGAGTGCGATACCACCGATCGCCATGAATAGCATCTTCCAGGGAATGACCCAGAACGAGACGCTCTTTTCGTCGATCACATCGTCATATCCCCTATTGATCATTGCAGTCGCCGTATAACGACCGAGTAAAATGCCGCGATCCCATTCAATAGAACGATAGCGAACCGACTGGGGCATGGCGAAGTAGGGCAAGACATCAACCTCGTCGATCACAACACCCGCCATGTTACTGATCTTGATGACACCGTAGGGATTGAGGTGAACGGAGCCGTTGTTCTTGTAGGTCAATTCAAAGGCGGTGAAATCGTTTGCATCGGTGAAAAAGGTTGTGTTGCCGGCGATGCGGAAATCTTCCAACAGGCCGTCTTCATTAACCTCACCATGTACGCGCACGAAGATCAAAAGACCCAGACGCGATTCTATAGCCGCTCCACTGCCGGCTCTCAAAGGTGCCGCACTGGAAATGAGAACGCTACCGTACAATCCTCCCGGTTCAGCATCTTTGGGGATCGTAACGCGAATAGGAAGGAATATTTGTTGGCCGGACTTGAGGGTGAACTGCATCACCTCGGGATGTAAGTAATCCTTGAGGGAATAGGGGCCACGCTCCATGCCGAGAAGCTCGACGGAAACAGCAGGGTCCTTTGATCCGGTAAAGTCCTCGATACCGAGCGTAAAGACTTTGGTCTGGGAAGTCCTGTTGATTACGCGCACTTTTTCTATAACGGTATCACCCGGGTCCAACGCTACTTCCAACTTTGCCGGACTCAAGACAAAATCGTTGAAAGCCACATCGACATCCGCGGCTGTTATCTCATACGCATGAGTTATGACCGCCCCCCCGAGAAAAGTAAGCATGACCACACTTGCGAAGAACACTACCGCACGAGAAGCCCTCATACGAATAGTGCAACGCTCATTATACAGATCTGATTTCATACTCAATTCACGTTAACGACCTTTCGGGCCGCGTTTTATAAATGAAGATGCAACTAGTATATCATATGCACACGCCTCCACTGCAAGTTGTTGTGCAAAAGACAACGACCGGCTCATGCCGGTCGTTGTCTTTTGCAACGGGAGCAATCACTCAGTGATTACTGAATCGTTGCTGTTGCTGTCGTGGTAGCTTGGAAGCTTCCTGACGGAGCGTAGACAGTTTCCTGCTCTACTGCAAAGCATACATTGGTATCGGTTCCCGCTTGGTTGGTCTCTGATGTACTGCTTGCAAACTGGTAGGTACGCGTGCCGTCGAAGCCCTGGTACAAGAGTGTTGTACTTGGGACGTGAGCGGCGGCGTTGCAGAACGAACCCGTGCCGAAGCCCGTGGTGTGGTTTCCTAACGCAGACCAGCCGAAGAAGTAACCATTAGAAACGCTCCATGTTGCCTTTGAGGTCGTAGCGATATCGTTGAAGGCCTCGCCAGTGTTCTTGTCGCACAGTGCGTCCGGTACACCCAAGCCGTCGTGATCCTGGCAACCTGCGGTTGAGGATGCGGCGATGGTCATCGTGTAGCCGGTGCGGCTGTTGGTCTTGACGTTCCATGTCGTCGTGCCGACGGCCGTATCTTCAGTGGTCGTCAAGGCGCGGGACATTGATGTGTCTGCAGGAGAGGTGATGGAAATATCAGACGTAACCGTCTGGCTGACCACTACCTGATCCTGGGTCGTCGTAACCGCACTCACAAACTGCGGCTCAAGAACCGTAAAACCTGAAAACATAACCATGGAGACAGCGAGACTGCCGCCGATGATCTCTTTCATGTTCTTGTTCATATTCATATGATGTTACTAACTCTAATAACCCCCGTGCGTATGTTTTTCAAAAATCAGAAAAGAGTTCATACGCAAGAGTTGTATCGACCGTTATGGTATTAAGTATACAACAATCGAGATGCATACTTGTCGCGTAAATGTGGATAAGTACGCGACAAAAAATTCTTTACGCGAGTTCTTGCAAAAAAATCTTCTTCAGCAGTTCCGGATTTGCAGAACCGCGCGTCGCTTTCATTCCCTGTCCGACCAAAAACTGAAGTGCCGCTTCTTTACCGCTCTTGTAATCGGCAACTACCTGCGGATGTGCGACGATACTGTCGCGGACGGCGGCTTGCAGGGCGTCTGTATCGTTCTTTTGTATCAAACCCTCGCGTTCGGCGATGATCATCGGATCGCCGCCTTCGCGATACATGATCACCAGGACATTTTTTGCTCCGCGCGAAGAAAGAACACCTTCGCCGATACGAGTCATGAGACGGGCAAATTGTTCCGGATCGATACGTGACAACCCCGCACCCTCATCACTCCGTATGAGTGCGGTGAGGTCGGATGAGATGTAATTTGCGGCACGTTGAGCATGAACAGTATCACCCTTACAATAAGGTATAACTGCATCAAAAAGGTCTCCTAAGACCGCATCGCGGACAAAAATCTCGGCTGCCTCCTCGGAAATGCCGAGAGTGGTGATGTAGCGCGCACGTCGATCCCACGGCAGTTCGCCCATCTGCGCACGCAATTCATGAGGAGCGAAGTCGGGTACGGTGCCCACGCGCAATTTCGGCAGATCAGGGTCCGGGAAGTAACGATAATCGTGCGCCGATTCTTTTTTGCGCTGGGAAAAGGTCGTCTCGCGGTTCTCATCCCATCCGCGCGTCTCTTGTATCACCGTACCGCCCGAACGGAGCACCTCGCTTTGGCGCGCGATCTCATGATAAATCGCCCGCTCCAATGCCTTGAAAGAGTTGAGGTTCTTAACCTCGACCTTGGTACCGAAGACCTTCGGATCGGCACTCACGGAGATGTTCGCTTCAACACGCATCTCTCCTTTCTCCATGTTGGCATTACTCGCCTTCAGTGAGCGCAAAAGTATCTGCAGTTCTTTTGCGAAGTATACTGCTTCATCGGCGGTTTTTATGACGGGCTCGGTGACGAGCTCCATGAGAGGCACGCCCGCACGATTGTAATCCACGAGACTATGCTCCGTATGATGCGTCGAACGCGCCGTATCCTCTTCAAGATGCACGCGCGTTATCTGCACACCCGCGAGTTTGCCATCCGAGACGAGCGGATACTTGTATTGGCTGATCTGGTAGCCCTTGGGGATATCGGGATAGAAGTAATTTTTGCGATCAAACTCGGTATAATCGGCAAGAGTGCCCGAGACGGCCAAACCGACCTTGAGCACGTGTCGCACCGCCTCCTTATTGATGACAGGCAAGGTGCCGGGATGCGCCATGCACACCGGGCAGATATGCTCATTGGGGCGCGTATGCTCCGGAGTGTTGCGCGAATTGCAAAACATCTTGGTAGCAGTCTTCAATTCGGCGTGAATTTCCAAGCCAATTGTAGGTGTGTATTCCATATCCACAGTATACTGGTTTAGATAGTGATGACAAACAAGAATATAGAACCTTCTGAGAGCAAAAGACAGCCGACCCTTGGGGTCGGCTGTTTTTAATAGTATATCTGTATCGCAAACAGGCTCGCCGCCACGGCGACCAAGGCGATGACCAACATGTGTTCTTTCATAATGAGTACCTTATTTTATTGTAATAGTTCAAGTATGCCATACATCATAAAAATATAGAGCAACACTGTCCACAGACATTACAGGCGCATCAGCACTGCCGATGCCAGCCAATCGGCAAGAGCAAGGATGACCGCCCCGAGAAAAGCCGCCCAAAATCCGGCGATGTCATAGCCGGGCAGGATGCCGCTCAATACCCACAGCAAAAAGGCGTTGATCGCGAGTGATGAGAGCCCGAGTGTAAAGACCATGATCGGAAAGGTGACCAGAGTACTGCCGAAGCGGAGCGCCGCAAAGATCGTGGTCCACAATAACGCCGCGACGACCGCCACCCCCAAACCCTCCACATGAATGCCGGGTACGATATCGGAGGCGACGAGGAAGCCGAGGGCGATGATAAATACTTTGATGAGGTAATATGCCATGTGCGATTGCGTTTAGTTTTTAACCTCCACAAATCAGGAAACCGTATCGTGTACTTATTGAACTTCGGACGTCCGACGTCCGAAGTTTCTGCCTATCTGCCTACTTCCCGTGACACTTTTTGTACTTCTTGCCGCTACCGCAGGGGCAGAGGTCATTGCGTCCGATAGCATCTTCGGCGCGCGCAGGGCTTGATGCGGGAGCATCAGCGGTGTCCGACCCGCCTTGCAGGACGAGGTTTTGCGGGCGATCGTCGGCGTGCAGGACCTGCCCACCGCCCTCGCCCGCTTTCTTTTCCACCTGCGAGATGAGATGCGCCGCGTGTCCATACATGCTCCGCTCCATATCCTTAAAGAGCCGCAAGGCCTCTTTTTTGTATTCAATGATCGGGTCGCGTTGGCCGTAGGCGCGCAAGTTGACGCTGGAACGCAGGTAGTCCATCGTATCTAGGTGTTCCATCCAATGGATGTCCATCGCCCGCAAAATGAGATGGCTCGCAACGGCGAGGAACGCCGACTCACCCAGCTCGCGCTCTTTCGCTTCGATGACCCCGCGAGCGTCGGGATGCTCGGCGAGAGCGGCGCTCACGAAAGCGCGTATCTGCGCCGCATCGCCCATAAGCACCTTTTTGCGCGAGGCATAGAGCGTCTGACGCTGGTGGTTGAGGACGGTGTCGTACTCAAGAACCTGCTTGCGCGAATCAAAGTGAAAACCCTCGATTTTTGTCTGGGCATTTTCAAGCGCCCGCGTGATGAGCCGATTCTCGATCGGCTCATCTTCGGGAATACCAAAGCGGCCCATCATCGCTTTGATAGAGTCGGCGGCGAAGACCCGCATAAGCGAATCCTCGAGCGATACGAAGAACTGCGTCTCGCCCGGATCGCCCTGGCGGCCGGAGCGGCCGCGCAACTGATTATCAATGCGCCGCGCTTCATGGCGCTCGGTGCCGAGCACGGTAAGCCCGCCGAGCGAGCGCACTCGCTCCTGAGTTGTTTTGTCGAGAGGACTACCGCCCAAGATGATGTCCACGCCGCGGCCCGCCATGTTGGTGGCGATTGTGACAGCATGGAGACGCCCCGCTTGGGCGATGATTTCGCCCTCGCGCTCATGATTCTTGGCGTTCAAAACCTCGTGCGGCACGCCCTCGCCGGTAAGGTACGCGGCAAGCACCTCGTTCTTTTCGATCGAGGTCGTGCCGACGAGCACGGGCCGGCCTGTTGAATGTATCTCTTTGATCCGACGCGCGAGAGCTTGAAACTTGCCGCGCTCCGTTTGGAAAATGAGATCATTGCGATCCGCACGCGCCACTTGTTTGTTGGTCGGCACCGGTACGACATTCAGATTATAGACTCCGCGAAACTCCTCACGGCTCGTAAGCGCCGTACCGGTCATGCCGGCCAGCTTCTTGTAGAGTTTGAAGTAGTTTTGGAAGGTGATGGATGCGACGGTACGCGACTCGCGTTTGACGGAGAGGCCCTCCTTTGCCTCGATCGCCTGATGCAAGCCCTCCGACCACCGCCGGCCGGGCTGGAGGCGGCCGGTGAACTCGTCCACGATCACTATCTCGCCCTCGCGCACGACGTATTCTTTGTCTTTGTGGAAGAGCGCCTTGGCGCGCACGGCATTTTCAAGATGATGCACGTGTTTTATGCCTTTTTCGGTGTAGAGATTTTCAATGCCGAGCAGGCGTTCGGTCGCCGCGATGCCTTCGTCGGTCATGGAGACGGCGCGGTGCTTTTCGTCCACGGTGAAGTCGCGCCCCTGCTGCAAATGCGCGGCGATGCCTGAAAAGGTTGCGTAGAGATTTTCCGCCTCGGCGGCCGGAGCCGAGATGATAAGCGGCGTACGCGCTTCGTCGATGAGGATAGAATCCACTTCGTCGACAATCGCGTAGTAGTGCTCGCGCCCGACGACATCTGTTTGCGTGTAGGCAAGGTTGTCGCGCAGATAATCAAAGGCGAACTCGTTGTTCGTACCGTAGGTAATATCCGCCGCGTAGGCCTCTTTGCGATCGCAGGGACGCAAAAACTCATAGACAACTTTGAACGATCCGACCGCATCGCGCTCGGTATCGTTCTCCACGTGTCCGGGATCGTAGAGGTATGATGAGGTACCGCCGTTCACTACGCCGACACTCATTCCGAGAAAGGCGTAGATCTGCCCCATCCACACCGTATCGCGCCGTGCGAGATAATCGTTGACCGTTACGACATGCACACCTTTTCCCGCGAGCGCATGGAGATACGTCGGCAACGTGGCAACCAAGGTCTTTCCCTCGCCGGTGCGCATCTCGGCGATACCATCGTGATGCAAGATCATACCGCCGAGTAACTGCACATCATAATGACGTTGTCCGAGTGTGCGCACGGACGCTTCGCGCACGGCGGCAAAGGCCTCGGGCAACAAGGCATCAAGCGGCTCGCCTTGGGCAAGGCGCCCACGGAAGAAGGCGGTCTTTCCGCGCAAGGCATCGTCGGATAAGGCGGCATATTCCTCGGACAAGGCGTTCACAGCACGCACCAATGGCTGAAGACGCCCCAGTTCACGAGCCCCTTCATCTTTAAAAAGATTCCTAAAAAGCATGATAGTATATCCTACCATAGATACCGCACGGTGCCACAAAATCTAACCTTTTTACAGATTGCCCTCCCCTTCGCACCTGTAGTACTATACGAACAACCCCCTCGAGTGAGGGGGTTGCGAAAAACCTGCAGAGAGGGTCTTATTTGCGAGACTTCTTGGCGGGTTTTTTTGCTGTCTTCTTTTTTACTACCTTCTTAACAGTCTTTTTGACAGTCTTCTTTTTTGCTGCCGGCTTTTTCTTTGCGGCAGGCTTCTTCTTTTTTACAACCATGGTTATGGATTCCGTTCGTCGGCTCTCGCCTCAGAGCGGAAAAAGATATCATGCTTATCACAACCGCGCTTGTGCGTCGACCTCTTGCGCGCGCCGCCATTTTTTCGCGTGGAAAAAATGTGATGCGCGCAAGAATTTCGCATGCGGTACTGATTTCATTATCGTACATCGCGAGATGTAACACAATGCGCATGCAACAAAAAATGTGGAAAACTTTCGCGCACGATTTTTTTTGAAAAAAAAATTTGAAAAAAATTGCACACGCCTTGCCCGTGTTACGCGAGCAGATGCACTTCGCGTTCGATCGCGATGCCGGTTGCACGCATGACCTCGTGCGATATTTTTTGCGCAAAGGTCATGATCTCGTCGCAGGTCGCTCCTCCATGATTGACGAGTGCGAGCGGTTGCGTCGCATAGAGACCAACCGCTCCTTCGCGCATACCGTTTACGGAGAGCACCTTGTCCAAGATCCATGCAAGCGAGACCTTTATTGCTGTTCCTTCGGCGTTTGGATACCCGGGCAATTTCGGATACCGCTCCGCAAGTTCATCGTAGAGAGCTTTTGAAATAAGCGGGTTTTTAAAAAACGAACCGGCCGTGCCAATGATCGCAGGATCGGGTAATTTTGCGGCGCGGATGGCGCACACAGCCGCGCGTATATCGCGCACCGTAGGATGAGCGACGCCCATGCGCGCAAGCCACGCATGCACGTCGGGATAGGAAGTGTTCACCACACCATCCCTCCGCAAACAGAGAGTAGCACTCAGTATGACATATCGATTTCCCGGAGGATGCTGAAAAATGCTGGTGCGATAGCCGAAGGCGCATGCAGATGCGGGAATGATCTGTGTCGCCATCCGTTCCCTATCAAAGATGGTCACGGAGACGACGACATCTTTGATCTCGGCCCCATACGCGCCAATGTTTTGATAGACGGCTCCGCCGACCGTTCCGGGAATCGCCGAGAGATTTTCAATCCCGCACCAATCATGGCTGACGGCATAGGCGACGACGTCATCCCACGCCTCCCCCGCCGCAACATGAAGGAGCGTATTGCCGACATGGTGCGGATCGGGTGTAGCGGTGAGACCTTTCATCGCCATATGTGCGACCACGCCCGCCACTCCACAATCGGCGATAACTACGTTTGAACCTCCGCCAAGGATCACGAGCGGCACGCCGCGCTCTTGGGAAAATACGGTCGCCGCGCACAGATCGTTCTCAGACATAACTTCGCACAAAAAGCGCGCGGCCCCTCCCGCGCGCATCGTCGTCATATCTGCAAGCGGCACATTCTCTTGCATAGAAAAAGGTTTCTGCACAAACATGGCCCGTTGGGACGATCTCCGAAACAAATGTCTTTTGTGAGTGTCGCAACGAGCCGTGTCAGAGCACAAACCGCCTTTGTGCTAGTATCTCATCAGTATACAAGAATCGCCTCCATGATGCAAAAATCCCGCATCAACTGACATGCGGGATCATCGTGTATGGTTACGGAGTATCAAAGCCTGTCGATAGATCATACACGACTTCGCTCTATAAAAACAAGTGTACCGCAGATCACTCTTCGCACTACCCGAATTCGTATCGATCACTTACAAATCACACACGACTCAGTGCGCATACCGCTCGCTCGCATGACGGTGAAAGCTTTGTGAAGCGGAAGAATGGAGGCGAAAAAACGAAAATCAGCGATACGGCGTATGATCCATCCGAGGCGTCCGTATACTTTCAACGATCCTATCACAGCCGCCGCCCACGCGGGGCCGGCAGGAATAGCATACGAGACGGGACGCGGCGCGTAGTCCGGCACACGACCATCACCCTTTATGGTGGCGGCGATGACGCGGGCGACAAAACTCCCGTCGTAGACGGCGGCCTGAGCAAGGCCGGCATACGGAGTGGAAGCACCATCGCCGATCACATAGAGACCTGCACACCCGATAGCTTGAAGATGTGCATCAACCACGATGCGCCCGCGCGCATCGCGCGATGCGTCGGTGAGTGTGGTGTAGAGATAATGCGGCTTGGTGCCGGCCGTCCAGATGACGGTGCGCGTCTTCATGTGCCTTCCCTCGACATGGATACCATCGGCGTCTTTTGCCTTGACCGCCAATCCCGTAAAAAGCTGAACGCCTTTTTTCTGCATATACCGCGCAACCTTGGCTGATACCTCCTCGGGAACCATCGGAAGGATGCGCGGTGCCGCCTCCACTACTTCAATAGCGATACGCGAGGGGTCAACACGGTGTTTTGCCGCGATAGTGCGCATATAGGTTGCAAATTCTCCGGCAAGTTCCACTCCCGTCGGACCCGCTCCGACGATCACGATGTGCGCCGCGCATTCTTGCTCGCTCTTCGGAGCCGCTTCACACGTCGCAAAAAGACTATGCAGGTGATCTTTGAGGACAAGTGCATCGCGTACCGAGGTGAGGGTGAAGGTCGCCTCCAAGCCGGGGATACCAAAATACGCCGGATTGCTCCCCAACGCCAGCACTGCCATATCATAGTGATACCGTGCGCCCTCATTGCCATGAAGTTCGCGAGACCGTGAGTCGATACGGGTTATCGTATCGTGCACGACGCGCACGTTCGTACCGGAAAAAATCTCATCGAGGCGAATACAAGCACAGATTGGCGAACGCCCCGTTGCAACCCGATAGAGGGTCGGCATGTACTCAAAATGCGGCTTATCACTCACCAGCGTGATGACCGTATCAGGAAGCGAGCGCGCAGCGAGATCAAGGGCGCAACGAACACCGCCGAATCCTCCTCCGACGATGACGATTTGTTTATGGTTGGACATCGTTGCCATAGATATCAAGCCCGCTCCACCGTAAGTGTAAACATACCCGCTCCATCTTCGCACGCAACCGCTATTTCGTAGGTTCCCGTCTCTTTGAGAGGTTTGCGCATTTTGATCGCATCGTACGGTAACCGAACGCCCGCTTCATCAAACAAGAGCGCGCTTAATTCCTTGGCGGCGATACCGGAGAAAAGCCCGCCCTTCTCGTTTGCCCGCGCTCGTATGATCGGCGGATTGGCATTGAGCTGGGAAAGTGCGGCGGTACAAGCAGTGCTGCGAGCTTTTTTTTCTCGGTCATGAGCGGTACGATCGGCGGCGATCTTTTTCATGTTGGCATCATTCGCGAGCACCGCCTTACCCAGAGGAATAAGTACGTTGCGCGCATAACCGTCGGCAAGTTCTTTCACCTCATATTTTTTGCCGATCTTGGCAACATCCTGGAGAAGAAGTACTTTCATAGATATGGAAAGGTTAATTCCCCGTGATTAAAAATTGGACGGCACGCTTCAGTTGGGTATCATTACCTTTTAGGTCATCAGGATCCGCGCGCACTTCGATAGTCGGCTTCAACCCCCCCGCCGAGATGGATTTGCCCTCAGGCGTCTTCCAATGAGCGACCGTTACCTTAAGAGAAGTATCCGCTGTTACAGGTACCAACTCCTGCACAGAGCCCTTACCGAAACTTTGTACGCCGATGAGAGTCGCCTTGCCATGCTCCGCGAGTGCGCCGGCGAGGATCTCGGAGGCGGAGGCGGAACCTTGGTTGATGAGAATCGCCATCTTCAAGCCAAAACGATCATCAAAAATATCGTATCCTTTACTTCGGTAAACGACCGATTCCCTCTTGTCGCCGAAATCTTCCGAGACGACCACCGCTCCGCCGGGCAAGAACCAGCTTGCCATATCTACCGCGGCATCCAAAAATCCGCCGGGGTTGTTGCGCAAATCAAGAATGAGTTTGTTACTGCCGCTTACCACAAAATCCCGAAGGGCCGCCCTGAAAAGCTCCGGCGAAGATGCGGTAAAGCTGTAGAGTGCGATAGAGAAGGTGCCATCATCACGCAATTCCGATGAGATCGTAGGAATGGTGATCACATCGCGCACGACGGTGAGATCAAAAGGATCTTCTTTCTCTTTGCGCAGGAGGGTCAGTACCACGGCTGTATTGACCTCGCCCCTGATCAAGTTGATAACCTTATCAATCGGCATCTCTATGGTTGTCGTACCCCCCACGCTGATGATTTTGTCGCCGGCAAGAATACCCGCCCGTTCGGCGGGAGTACCTTTCAAGGGAGCGATGACGGTGGGCAGACCATCGCGTACGCCAATCTCCATACCGACTCCGCCAAAGTTTCCCTGGATATTTTCCTCAAAGATGCTCGCCTCCGCGGGTGGCATAAATACAGAATACGGATCGCCGAGCGAGGCGACCATACCCTGTATGGCACCCCAGACACGCTCCTGGTCGCTTACCGGCGGGGTGGTAGTTGCGGCAGATCCAACAAACTTGTCATTGAGGATGAGCCACGCTTTCCAGAAAGGAGAAAAGTCAGCTGTCGGAACAGTACCAATATCGTCCTTGCCGGAGAGCTGTGTAACCTTCTCGACGACAGGTCCATGCTCGTAGCCGACATACGCCCCGACGATAAAAGCGAGGACGAGTAAGACGCCCCCAAACCCCGATGATGCAACAAATCGCTTCATGTAGCATTATTATCGCAAAACACCCGCCAAGAATCAAGAAACGCGATGCGATCATTTGGAATAATAGATGTGCCTATGTCTTCACGGGATATTTTTGTATACTGAAGAGATACATTATCTCATATCCTCCTTTTATGATCACGACACGAACCTGCGGCGCCATCACATGGATCAACTTAGAGTCCCCCACACGCGACGAAGTTGTCGCCATAGCCAAGGAATACGGTCTTCATTCGCTGGTAACAGAAGAGCTCACGACTCCGACTCTGCGCCCCAAAGTGGATATCTATCCCGACTACCTCTATCTCATTCTTCACTTTCCGCCAGTCGCATACGCGGACATCCTCACACCGAAAGATCGCGAAATAGATTTCATCATCGGCAAACGTTTTATCATAACCACACACTACGAAGCACTGGATGCCGATATGGCTTTTGCCGCCCTTTTTGAGGAGTCTAACGTATTTCCTTCATCACACATGTGCGATACGCACTCCGGCTTCATCTTCTACAAAATGATTAAAAATCTCTATGGACACATCACTACACGCATTGATGCTATACAGCAGGATATCAAAGACGTAGAAGAACAAATTTTCCACGGCTTGGAGCACCGCATGGTGCGCGAGATATCCGTCATCGGCCGCAAGTTGCTTGATATCCATATCAGCACCACCCAGCACGGCACAGTACTTGATTCGTTCAAGGAGGCGGGCGGGGTATTTTTCGGTAAGGAATTTTCCTACTATTTAAGCGCGATCACGAGCGAATACGCCAAGATGCACGCCGCACTGCAAAGCAATCGCGAGACCCTCACCGAACTGCGTATCACCAACGATTCACTTTTGAATACCAAGACCAACAGTATCATAAAGACGCTCACCATCATGGCCTTCGTTACCTACCCGCTTGCTCTGATTGCCGGCATCTTCGGTATGAATACGGAAAGCGCACCTATCGTCGGAATGCCCAACGACTTTTGGTTCATCCTTGGCGGTATGACCATCGTCACCCTCACCTTCTTTAGCGTCTTCAAATACAAACGTTGGTTGTAGTACGACATAAAAGAGCGTATATAAATCATAAAAAACCGCTCCGGCGGTTTTTTTGAAAGACTGCTCTCTCAGAGAGTCTCGTCGGTCGTAGTGGCAGTGTCAGCGGTTGCCGGTTCCGATGGTGTTTGATCGGTCGTCGTCG
>CAYGCZ010000018.1:0-15706 GCA_964348495.1 uncultured Candidatus Saccharibacteria bacterium | reverse complement strand
GACTTTCCTACAAGGAACCCCGCGGCAGAGCCGGCGGGGTAAGGGCTTCGCCAATAACACACAAGTTACTGAAAGACAAGCAACAAGACCCACCTACGGCGGGTCTTGTTTTTGTTCGTTGTTTGTCCGCCTGCGGGCGGATAGTTTGGAACTTGTGATTTGGAATCGTGGCGTTTCATCCGTCCGCCTCCCCTAAACCCTAATCACTAAGCCCCATACCCTTTCAATTACATCATCCCCATTCCTCCTCCCATTCCGCCCATGCCGGGGTTGCCCGGTTCTTTTTCTTCTTTGGGTTCATCGGCGATGGCGACTTGGGTGGTGAGCAGGATGGCGGCTGCCGACGCGGCGTGTTCGAGCGAGGTGCGCGTAACTTTGACGGGATCGACGATGCCGGCGGCGATCATGTCGGCGACGATTACATCTCCGACGGCATCATAACCGACATTCCCCTTGCCTTCGCGGACCTTGTCGACGATGACGGAGCCGTCGCCTTTGCCGGCGTTCACCGCGATCTGGCGCAGTGGTGCCTCGGCGGCGCGCAAGACGAGGGCAAAGCCTGCGTGATACTCCTCGGCAAACGCCTTGGGCGTTGCGCGATTCTTCTTGGCCTCGACGGCTTGCGCGGCCTTCACCAGCGCGCTGCCGCCGCCGGGGACGATCCCCTCTTCGATGGCGGCTTTGGTGGCGGCAACGGCGTCTTCTATCTTGAGCTTCTTGTAGCGCATCTCGGTCTCGGTCGCGGCGCCGACACGGATGACGGCGACTCCGCCCGCAAGCTTGCCGATGCGCTCATGGAGCTTTTCTTTATCAAATTTTGAATCGGTCGCGGAGAGCTGGGCACGGAGCTGTTCGACGCGCGCGGCGACGGCCTGCTTCTTGCCCTTGCCGCCGACGATGACGGTGCTGTCTTTGGTGGAGATGATTTTTTGCGCGCCACCCAAATGAGCGACCTCCGCGCTCTCAAGCTTCATCCCTGTCTCTTCGGAGATGACGGTCGCGCCGACAGTAATGGCGATATCTTCGAGCATCGCCTTCTTGCGGTCGCCATAGCCGGGTGCTTTGACGGCAAGGACACTGAAGGCGCCACGGAGCTTGTTGACAACGAGCGTCGCGAGTGCCTCGCCATCGACATCATCGGCGATGACGACGAGCTCCTTCTTGCCCGACTGCGCGAGCTTTTCCAAGAGCGGCAATATCTCCTTGATGGAAGATATCTTCTTGTCGGTTACGAGGATGAGCGCGTTGCCATACTCGGCCTCCATGCGCTCGGCGTTGGTGATCATGTAGGGCGAGACGTAGCCCTTGTCGAACTCAAGCCCTTGCGCGAGCTCGGACTCGATGCCGAAGGACTGCGACTCCTCCACGGTAACGACGCCGTCCTTGCCGACCTTGTCGATGGTGTCGGCGATGATCTTGCCCATCTCGGCGGACTCGGCGGAGATGGTGGCGACTTGGATGATCTCTTCTTTTTTCTTTATCGGCTTTGCCATCGCGCGGAGCGCCTCGACGATCTCTTTTGATGCCGCCTCGATGCCCAAGCGGATACCCATGGCGTTGACACCCATGCTCGTCTGCTTGAGACCTTCGTTGATCATCGCCTGCGCGAGAACGACTGCTGTGGTGGTACCGTCGCCGGAGATGTCGTTGGCCTTGGAGGCGACCTCTTTGATAATCTCGGCGCCCATGTTTTCCATTTTGTCTTTCAGCGTAATCTCCTTGGCGATGGAGACGCCGTCGTTGGTGATGGTGGGCGCGCCATAGCCGCGATCAAAGACCACGTTGCGGCCGCGCGGGCCGATGGTGATGCGTACGGCATCGGCAACTTTGTTGACGCCCGCTTTGAGCGCCTGACGAGCTTGTTCGTCGAAGATGATGATTTTTGACATAGATAGTATGAAAGGGTTTAGGGTTTAGGGTTTAGGGTTTGGAGAATGGCGACCGAAAAAATCTCTGCTTTTTTCGGTTCCTGTACTATAGAGCCTCCAAACCCTCACTACTACTTAATAACAGCAAGAATACTGCTCTCGCTCACAATAAGGTACTCCTCGCCGTTGTACTTCACCTCATCGGGGCCGTATTTTGCAAAGAGAACTGTGTCTCCCGCCTTGACTGTCAGCGCGATCACCTCGCCACTGTCGGTTACACGGCCATCGCCGACGGCGACAACGGTGCCGATCTGCGGACGCTCTTTGCCTACTGTTTCGGGGATAATAATGCCGGAGACCGTCTTCTCGCCCGCATCATCAATGCGCCGGACGAGCACGCGATCTCTCAACGGAACGATGCTTTTTGTATGTGTTTTTGCCATAGGTGCACAACAGTGCGGCCCACCCTCATACTTCGCGGACAAGGGTGTTCCGACATGATTATCTGATAAGATATGTTCATTATAGAGAGAGCGCCCGTCTTGTCAAAACGAACCGGCCCGGGAGGCACCCTCTTCCGCTTTTTCATTTATTATTTTTACGATATACATAAACCACCTATGCAACAGCACCACATGAAATTGGCGACAGAGCCATACAACACTATCGCCTCGGGGAAGAAAGTAATTGAAAGCCGTCTTTTTGATGATAAGCGTCAACACATTACGATTGGCGACCAAATTATTTTCAGTGAGAACGACAAACCGAAGAACAACGTCACTACAGTGGTAAAGGGATTGTTGCGATACAGAACTTTCAAGGAGCTTTTTGCCGATCACGATCCGTCTTTGTTTGGTGAGGAGAGTAGAGATTTTCTTCTTGAACAAATAAAGCAATTCTATTCTGACGAAGACGAGCAGAAATACGGCGTTGTGGGCATTCGACTCCAAATGCGTAGCTAAACACCTTCTTGCATCCGCACCGGCTTCATGCTATGCTTTTCGTAACGAGATGGCATCGCGATGGGAGGGCTTCCCCCTCATATCACCATTCCGATACCTCAAGACAATACCGGAGTAACGAGGCGACACGGCGGTATATCCCCCGTCGCCCGAGCGAATTTTCGCAACACGATTACCTATGACTTCATTGGCCAGCATTCTTCCGTGGATACAAATCGCCCTGTCCATAGCGCTTGTCGCCTGCATCCTCCTGCAACACTCGGGAGCGAGCGTCGGCGGAGCCTTTGGCGGTTCTGACGGCAGTTTCTTTTACACGCGCCGCGGTTTTGAACGCACCCTCTTCCAGACGACCATCGTGCTCGCCGTACTCTTCGCCCTTTCCGCGTTTCTCGGACTCGTTATCTAACTATAACATCGGCCCTGCGCCGTCGGCGTCCTTTCATCATAACCACTCTCCATAATACGGAGAGCTGAAGTGAAAGCGCCCCCACTTCCGTGACACAACGCCTCTCTCTTTTAGTGCGCTCCTGCGCACGCGGCTTCCGTTCGTTTTTGGGACGGATCGCCGCCCTCCCCCCGCTCCGCACCGCTACAGCCTGCCTGTCGCGCACAGCCGCCCTTGCACGCGGCGCCTTTACTTCGTTCTCCCACCGCGAACGAAGCGCTTTTTATATCCTCACGACGATTTTTTGCATAACCGCGCTAGGAGCATTACTCGCGCTCAATGCCCGCTATTTGGTAACCGTCCCCGCACGAGGAGGATCCTTCACGGAGGGAGTTATCGGGGCGCCACGCTTTGTGAACCCGCTCCTCGCCATCTCGGACACCGACCGCGATTTGACGGCCATCATCTACTCGGGCCTTCTGCGCGCAACGCCCTCGGGCGAATTGATCCCGGATCTTGCCGAGTCATACACCGTCTCGGACGACGGCCTCACCTACACCTTCACCCTTAAAGACGGCCTATCGTGGCACGATGGCGAACCGGTTACGAGCGACGACGTCGTCTTTACCATCGCCAAAATACAAGACAGCGCGGTGAAGAGTATTAAGCGTTCGAGCTGGGAGGGGGTCTCGGTGGAGCGCGTGAGCGAAACCGCCGTCTCTTTCACCCTCGCGCGGCGCTACTCACCCTTTTTGGAAAACGCCACGATCGGCATTCTGCCCGCGCACCTCTGGAAAGACGTTACACCCGAGCAATTCCCCTTCTCGCTCATGAACGTCGAGCCGGTCGGTACCGGCCCGTACCGTGTAGCAAGCATCAAGAAGAACCCCTCCGGTATTCCGGCATCCTACGACCTTGCCTCATTTGAGGACTTTGCCCTCGGAGAGGCGCACATCCCCGAGATGCGCATCGTCTTCTATGCCAACGAGGATGAGCTTCTCCGCGCCTTCACCAAAGGTTCTATCGATGCGGTCAATGCAATCTCTTCTCAAAAGATCGGCTCGCTGGACTTGCGCCACAAAAACATCGCAACCTACCTCCTGCCCCGCGTCTTCGGCGTCTTCTTCAACCAGAACCGCAACACGCTCTTCGCCGACGGGGCCGTACGCCACGCCTTGGAAACATCCCTCGACCGTGAAGCCATCATCAACGAGGTACTCTCGGGATACGGCACGCCGCTTTTTGGCCCGCTCCCCCCGGGATCCTTGGGATACAATGCGGAAACGGCAATGTCAGATGAAAGCGATGCGGAGGAGCGTCTGCGCCGCGCAATCGGCATCTTGGAAAAAGGCGGCTGGAAGGCCGACCCGACGACCGGCATCCGCGAACACAAAGCGGGTAAGCGGACGGAAACCCTCACCTTCTCCATCGCCACCTCCGACGCTCCCGAACTCAAAAAAACCGCCGAACTCATCAAGGCGAGGTGGGAACAGCTCGGAGCGAGTGTGGACCTCAAGATATTTAACGCGGGCGACTTAAACCACAGCGTCATCCGCCCGCGCCAGTACGACACACTCTTCTTTGGCGAGATCATCGGCCGCGAGTCCGACCCCTTCGCCTTCTGGCACTCGTCCCAGCGCAACGACCCCGGGCTCAATATCGCCCTCTACGCCAACATCACGACCGACAAATTGCTTGAACAAGGGCGCAATGTGGAAGATCGCGTAAAGCGCGAAGCGATCTACATCGCCTTCCAAAAAGAAGTTATGAAGGATGCTCCCGCCGCCTTCGTCTACTCGCCGGACTTTATGTACATCATGCCCGAACGTATACAGGGCGTGAACTCGGGGGTCATTACCGTGCCGTCCGAACGCTTCTTGGATATCGCTGCGTGGTACATAGAAACGGATCGCGTATGGAAGATATTTACTCATTAAAAGGGACCGCCAACCATTTCAATATTCATTCATTAATCTTACTCTTATGACAGCAAACGACAGACAAAACCCCTCACCCTCCGCGCCGCGCTACAAGGACCATTCGCGACGCGCCGGCCACGGGCGACGCCAGCCCCTACCCGCACACGGCACGACCCCGCGCGAGGGCAGTACGACATCCATACGAGGAACGGAAGAGAAAAAGCATATCGACGGGCCAAACCCCGCGCGAAGCCATCACCCTCTGACCGACCGCCCCTCGGGAGGACGACAACCCCGCCGACGCCTCAAAGGCGCCTCCACCTTTCGTGCGCCCGCAGGTGCCGACACGAAGGCGGCACGGATCAAAAGCTCCAAGCACATTCTTCCACCCGCCGCCGGCACGGTACGCGTGGTGATACTGGGCGGTGTCGAGGAGGTGGGCCGCAACATGCTCGCCATAGAAACCGCCGAGGATATCGTGGTGGTTGACTGCGGTATTCAGTTCAAAGAGGCGGAAACGCCCGGCATCGATTACATCCTGCCAAACACGACGTATCTTGAAGAACGCAAGGAAAAGATCCGTGCACTCTTCATCACGCACGGCCACCTCGATCACATCGGCGGCATTCCCTATATCTCTCCAAAGATCGGCAACCCGCCCATCTATACCCGCAATCTCACCGCGCTGATGATCAAAAAGCGCCAAGAGGAGTTTCCGCAGCTGCCGCCGCTTGATATCCATATAGTTGAAAAGGATGACGCGGTAACGGTGGGCTCTACGCGCGTAAAGTTCTTTGCCGTTACGCACACGATCCCCGATGCGATGGGTATCATCATCGACACGCCGCAAGGAAGCATCGTCCACACCGGCGACCTTAAGCTCGACCATGTCGAGGGGGTGCCGACCGAACAAGAAGTCGCTGAGTTCAAGAAATTTGAAAAGGAAAATGTCCTTCTCCTTATGGCGGATTCCACCAACGTGGAGCGCCCCGGCTTCTCCATTCCCGAGACGACGGTCTTCAAGAACTTCGAGGAGATCATCGGCAAATCCACCGGGCGTTTGATCGTGGGCACCTTCTCTTCCCAGCTTGAGCGCATCGCCAAACTCATCTCCATCGCCGAAGATCATGGTAAAAAAGTGGTGATCGACGGCCGCAGTATGAAGGCAAACGTCGAGATCGCACGAATGGCGGGGTCATTGCATGTCAAAAAGGACACCTTCATCACCCCCGAGCAGATGAGCGACTACCCGCCGCACAAGATCGTGGCGCTCGTTACGGGTGCCCAGGGCGACGAGTTTGCCGTCTTGATGCGGGTTGCCAACAAGAATCATAAGACGATCAAGATCACCAAGAACGACACGGTCGTCCTCTCTTCATCCATCATCCCGGGCAACGAACGCGCCATCCAAAAACTCAAAGACAACCTCTCGCGCCAGGGCGCGAAGATCGTCCATTACCAAGTGAGTGATGTCCACTCAAGCGGGCACGCCAACCGCGACGAGACCAAGTGGATCCACCAACACATCGGAGCACGCTTCTTTATCCCCGTGCACGGCTATCACTACATGCTCCGCGTCCACGCCGATATCGCGCACGAGGTCGGTCTGCCGGAAGACCATGTCGTCATTCCCGACAACAGTATGATCATCGACATGGACGGAAAAACGATCAAAGCGTTGCCCGAAAAGGCACCCGCCGGTTTGGTGCTCGTCGACGGTTTCTCGGTCGGCGACATGCAGGAGGTCGTGCTCCGCGATCGTCAGGCACTCGCACTGGACGGCATGTTCGTCATTGTCGTCATCATCGACACGGCGACGGGCAAGGTACGCAAGTCGCCCGATCTCATCTCGCGCGGCTTCGTCTATCTGCGCGAGTCGCAGGACATGCTTCAGCACACCCGCATCCTCGTGAAAAAGACGGTGGAAAAAGAGGTGGGCAAGGGCCGCGCCATCAATGTGGATTATCTCAAGAACGTCCTTACCGACGAGGTCAGCAAATACCTCTTCAAGAAGACCAACAAACGTCCCATCGTCATACCGGCCATTCTTACGATATAGTATGCGGTAGTCGATATGGAGTAGAGGGAGTATGCAAAAAACCGCCATGGGCGGTTTTTTACATGGCCATATCCCTACTGCATACTACATTCTTAATACGGTATACTTACAGGATGCTTCAATTCTTCGCCCGCCGCGTCTGCCCCCTGCCGATCATCTATGTGATCATCTTTTTGCTCTCACTGCACTTCGCCCTCCCCATCTACATCACCTCGTCGTTCCTTGAAGACTTCGTGCCCCATACGCTCTTGGGTGCGCTCTACGCCGCAGGATCGCTCGCAACCCTCGCCAGCATGGCCATCTTTCCCGCCTTCGTCAGGCGCTTCGGCGATTACCGATCGTTCCTCATCGTAATGGGCGCCGAGGCGGTGGCCCTCCTCACCCTTGCTTTTTCGGACTCACCCGCGATCATCATTGGGGCATTTATCGTCGCGCAGGTGATCGCAGGAAGTATCATTCTCGTCACCGATATCTTTCTGGAGACGTGCGCCACAGCAGAAACCGTCGGCCGAGAGCGTGGCACCGCCCTCTCGGCCGGCAGTGCCGCCTTTCTTGTCGGCCCTCCCGTAACCGGATTGTTGCTTACCAACGGCGACTACTGGAAAGTATTCCTCGCCGCCACCGCGGTCATACTCCCTATCGTCATGCTCGCACGGATCTATCTGCGCTCCTTTGCCGACCCGTCCTATGTGCGCACCCCCTACACGACCGCCTTTCTCGCTTCGTGGCGCACTCCCGACCTGCGCGCCATCTTCATGTCATCGTTCACCTTGAACGTCTTCTACGCATGGATGGTCATCTTCATGCCGATCTACTTGCATGCGCACCTGGGCTTCTCATGGGGAGTGATCGGCTTCATGTTCTTTATTATGCTGATCCCCTTCGTGCTCTTGGAAGCACCGTTGGGGATCGTCGCCGACCGGCTGTTGGGCGAGAAAGAATTGCTCATGATCGGCATGATCATCATGGCCGTCTCCTGTGCGGCGATGGCCATCTCCGACTCACACAATCCCGCATGGTGGACATTTCTCCTGTTTGTCTCGCGGATCGGCGCAAGCACGGTTGAGGTTATGTCGGAGACCTATTTCTTCAAAAAGATAACCGGCGCCCAGTCGAGCGTGATCGGATTTTTCCGCAACGCGCGCGCTCTTGCCTACATCATCGGACCCGCCATCGCCTCAATCTTCCTTATCTTCTTCCCTCTTCACGCGCTCTTCGGTCTTTTGGGAGTCATAACCCTCTCCGGCGCATGGTGGAGTAGCAAGATACACGATACGCGGTGAGAGCCTACAAAAAAAACCGGCATGCCGGTTTTTTTGTGAGTGGAGAAATTATTTATTCGGAAAGGGGTGTTGCGAGAAAGACTTCGGCGATACGGGAGCTGAATTCGTCGCGTACGGGCTCTTCAATCGTAAAGTCGAAGAGCGCGTCCCCGTCGTCGGCGTGGAGGACGGCGGCATAGGTGGATCCCGGCCTCGTTGCGCGCAAGAGCTCAACACGCTCGCCAAAATAGGTACCTGCCGCGAAGCGGCGTGCGCCCAAGATCGCGCCATGCGACCCGTCGGGTAAGACATCGTGAACGGCAATCCAGCCATCCTGAGCAATCGCGACCATGGACATCACAACCGAATCGCCCGCGTTCTGGGTGCTTGCGACGAGCACATTCCGGTCTTTGGCGACCGATGCGGGGCCGAGTGCCGTGGCATCGCTTGAGAGGGGTGCCGCGCCTTCCGAGGCGACAGCCGCCTCTTGCGGAGCGTCGCACGATGCGCACTGCGATACATAGGCGACAAGACCGATAGCGCCAAGGAGGATGGCGCCGCCCCAGAGTATTTGAGGTTTTCTGACAGAGACGGCAACGGGCAGAGTGAATTTCATACCTTCAGTATACAGGGTGAAATAAGGCGGTCAAACCCCGCGATCAAAGGCGGAAAGAGGGTGATCAGCGGGGCACGACCGCGCCGTACAGTGCCGCCGTCCGTAGGCGATAAGACAGTAGGCGAGGGTCATCCACACCTCCTCCGGATAGAGCGTCATAAGATCGCGCTCGATCTTCACAGGATCGTTCTCGGTCGTGAGGCCGAACCTGCGGGAAAGCCGGCGGACGTGGGTATCGACCGCAATACCCGAAGCGATGCCATAGGCATTGCCCAAGACGACGTTTGCCGTCTTGCGACCGACGCCCGGAAGACGGATCATCTCTTCCATACTCTTTGGTACGACACCGCCATACTGCGCGATGAGCATACGCGCCGCCGCGCGGATATGCTTCGCCTTGGTCTTGTAAAATCCCGTCGAGTGGATCATGCGTTCAAGAGCGTCTTGCGAGATGCGTGCATAGTCCTCTACGCGCGGGTAACGCGCAAACAGCGCCGGAGTCACCTCATTGACCTTTTTGTCGGTACACTGGGCGGAAAGCATGACCGCCACGAGCAGTTGCCACGGATCGGCATAGGTCAGTTCGGTGTGCGGATGTGCCGCCGCCTCGGGGAAGAGTTGTCGGAGGCGCACAAGAAGACGCCGCGCATAGGCGCGGCGAGCCGTCAGTGTCGTAGTGTGATCCACCGGCATATATGCTAATACTGCGACACGAAGAGTTCACCTGTCTCCGGTTCACCGTCGCGCGCCGACGCATCGTCGCACGCGAGATTGCCTGAAAATTCCGCCTCCCATGCATCGGGACCCAACTTCTTGACCGATGCGCCATAGGCGGAAACGGAGACAATCTCTTCGTCGCGCACTTCAAGCGGAGCTCCGTAGAGCCGGGCCTCCAGAAAAATATCGTCGCAATAGGAAAAGACGACTCGTGTGTACACCTCCTTGTAAACGCGTGCGCGACGCAATGCTTCGCTTAAAAAAGAAAGGAGCAATTCCGTCTCATCAAGCGCACTTGCCGAGATGCTCCGTTCGATGCGCTCTGCCATATTCACGCGATCATGCTTCATAAGGGACATGAGCGACATGAGCGCGTCGGCGAAGAGGTCTCTGCGTGAATGCGCCGCAACGTGAATACTCACTTCGGCACCGTGATCAATGATGGAATATGACATACACTATACAACCCGATGCCCCGAGCCATCATCTACAGTATATCACCGCGAGCGACCGGTACCTAGTGATGACACAGAGTCCTTGGTAAGGATGTTCACCAGTTTTTTCCACGCTTCAACGGAGATATCCTCTGCTCGCGCATCCGGCGAGATGCCGGCCATTTGGAACGCCACCTCAAGTTCCGCACGCGGGAAAAGTATCGTCAGGTTGCCAAGCATCTTTTTGCGCTTGCTGGCAAAGGCGGCCTTCACGATGCGGAAAAATTCCTCTTCGGAAAATCCGGCGAAAAAATCGCGCGAAATACCCTCAACAAGAATGATCGCCGAATCAACCTTGGGCCGCGGATAAAAGGCACCCGCCTTGATCGTGGCGATGTAGCGCGGATTACCATAACACTTAACCGAGATAGAAAGAATACTTTCTTTGCCATCTTTGGCGACCATGCGCTCAGCGACCTCTTTTTGGATAATGATCGCGATACGCGAGGGTTGGCGCGCGAGCGAAAGCATCGTGCGAAAGAATATCCCCGTGATGTAGTAAGGCAAGCTCCCCACGATCGAATACTCCCCCGCCCCGAGTCCGTACGCCGCCGGATCAAAATGCAAGATATCATCCTCTACGACGGAGAGTGTACCTTGCGCAACGTGCGCCGCACATTCTTCCCGCAGGCGCGGCACGAGCGTCGCATCTTTCTCGACGGCGATCACCTTCAGGGCGCGTTCAAGGAGTATGCGCGTTACCATCCCCGTCCCCGGCCCGACTTCAACAACCACATCATTGGGGCCGATAGCGGCCGCCTCAACAAGACGCCGCGCGTAGGTGTCGGTCGTCAGGAAGTTCTGCCCCAGAGACTTTTTGGGCGTATGGCGGGCGCGTTCATGCATTCGTTCAGCATAGCATGGATTATCCAAAAGACGACCCGACCAACAAAAAAGGCCGCCCGCGTATACACGCAGACAACCCCTTAAAAACCAAACCTCAAAAGAACTTCCATGCGAGCCACATGATACAAGGTATGCACCAGGTGGAAAAATTGGCTACCTCACCGATGGTAAGCCAAAACAAACCTTTGTCTGACCATCCTTGTGGATTTGCACATATCACTTGAAACGTCCGTGTTCCCCGTGAGAGCCACCCGACAAGAAGAAGCGGCCAAAAAACTCCTGCTCCGCCATACCACCCTATTTGTATCCCCATAAGGAGTTGAGGCGCACCACGACATACCACCGAGAGCATGCCTCGTACTTTGCAATCACAGAAACACAGCCTGTGATGCGCCATAAAAAAACCTATGAGCAGCACACCTACCCCCACCAAGCACACGAGCACGGTATCAATACGATTCCATACTGGCGTTGGTGATAAAAAAATGATGCGCAATTTCTCCAATACCAACAACCCCTCAAGACCGCTTTCATCGACAATAGAGGTTACTGAGAAGGCCGTAATAGCATACCCAGCAACCGATTCACCGATGAAGAATGGGAGGATACTCAACCCGTGAACAATGATAAATGATCGGAAAGTCCAGATAACCTGACACATTCCCCTCGTTGGCTGTCGTTTATACACATCTTCTGCCAATCTCAACTGAATGAGATTGTAGGCCTCCATACAGAGGAAGGCGCTCACCAACTGCCCCTCAGTCGTCTTAAACATGAGGAGAAACTGACCGAAACAAGCAAATGCCGCAGCGATCTGCAACACAAAGAAAAAATCACCCCCTACTACACTAAAGAGGCGTGATTTAAAAAATGATGTCACGCTAACCCCCTGTAGTTTTGAATTGATCTGAAATACATACTATCAAACAACCCTCTACCAAAAAAGAAAAGTGCCCTTGCAACGCATTCATAGATATGGTTATTGACATGGGGTAGTGTGTTATGGTAAAGATAGTTAGTTGAAACCGTTTAGAATTCAAACCGAACACACCCTCAAAGGAGGAATCGCGTGAACAAAATACTTGGTGCATTGGTTGTAGTGGTGGTATTGGTTGCTTGTACAACCACCCCACCCGCCGTTGATTTAAAAAGGGCGAAGGAGTGCCGTGACGGAGGATCGTCCTCCTGTCCTGACGATCCATATTATCGGATTGTCGAGCATGATCCTTTCCCCCTCATGCCGTCTCTGGTAGGCGGCATGAAAAAAGGATCGCTGTATATCAAACTATCGGTGTTTGAAAAAAGAACACCGATCGATTTTGATGATGCAATCAAAAAAGCACCCGCGGGAAGTCCTTTGATTATCGATCTCCGGGACAACCCCGGAGGATACCTTGTCGCCGCAACGGCGATCCTCACGCGGTTTGCAAAGAGTGAGGAAACACTCCTCTTCACGATACGCGACTCCAACGATACTCTTCATCCCAGAAGGGTATCCGATGTCATTGAAGAGGTCCGACGAGTGTACCCGACACTCAAACATACAATTGGCGATCTTGCCGACAGAAAAGTTGTCTTGATCGTCAATGAAAGAAGTGCCTCCGCCTCCGAGACCCTTGCCGGGGTAATGCAAGAATGGGGATACTATGTCATAGGGACAAAGACGGTAGGGAAAGGAGTGGCGCAAAGGATGTACGATAAAGAGAATGGACGGATTCTTATACGGACGGTTTTTGAACTTCTCATCGGAGAAGAGAGGAGGCCGATTCACCAGGTTGGTATCCTACCATCATGCGTACTTCCTTGGTGGAGACATAGGGTTGCTTCATATGCCAATGTTCTGATGCAGAGCAACAAATGTCCCTAAAAAAATAGGGCGCAACCGGCCATGGGATACGGCTGGTTGTTTTCTTTTGTCGAAGGTGCGCTATACTGAAAATGTATGAAATACGGCATGGAGTCACAAAACGGGCAGAAAAAAGAGCCCCTCAAAAAACAATCGCCCTTTGGCGAGGCGATTGGCGAATGGAAAAACATCTTTGCACAGCACAAAGAAAAAGATGTGCAGGCATTTCAAGAGGCGAAAAAGGAGTGGCGGGAGAAGATTGCCGAAAAAAAGCGGCGCGCCGCACCTCCTCAAGCGGAGTTTGAGTCTAACTAGTGCCACCTCTATGTCTTTTGAATCTCTTCACACAAAAAAACGCGAATCATCTTCACCGAGAGAACAATTCTCCGATGACAACGCCCGCGAACAAAAACAGCACATCGAAGAGTGGCGCACGATCCGCGCACAACAAAAAGAAAAGGCGGCGGCACAAAAAATGCGTGAGGATGCGGCATATGCCGAGCAAATAGCACAGTGGCGTGAAAAAGTCTCGGATCGCAAGCCGCCAAAATCTCCATCACGCCTTATGCATATCGTCCTCATCGCCGGTTCTATCCTCCTCACTATCACGTTCCTGATATAACACATAGACAAAACGCCCCCTCGGGGGCGTTTTGTCTTACCATTCTAGTGTCCCTCCCACCTTATACTCGGTAACCCGCGTCTCAAAGAAGTTCTTTTCTTTGGAGAGGTCGATCGCCTCCGACATCCACGGAAAGGGATTAGGGACGTTATATTGGGTCGGCAAGCCGATGCGCTCCAGGCGGCGGTCGGCGATGTGCTCTATGTACTGCTGGAAACCCTCGGCATTCATACCGAAGATACCCTTGGGGAAGACCTCGCGCGCGAAGGTGTGCTCCAAGACGACGCCGCGACGTACGAGTTCCGTAATATGCTCTTGAAAATCGGGTGTCCACAACTCGGGATGCTCGTCTTTGATCGCGTTGATCATGTTGATGCCAAAGTTCAAGTGCTGGGACTCATCGCGCATGATGTATTGAATCTGCTCAGCGGAGCCGGTGAGCTTGTTCTGACGCTGAAAACCGAACATGACGGCAAACGAGCTGTAGAAGAAGATACCTTCCAAGATGACCGAGAAGACGATGAGGTTCTCGAGGAACTTCTGGTTGTTTGCGAAGGTGCCGGTCGTAAAGTGCGGGTCAAAAATGCCTTCGTTCAAGGAGAGGATGAGGTTGTCTTTGTTGTAGATTGCCTCCACCTCGCGGTACATGTTGAATATCTTGGACTCGTCCATGCCAAGGGACTCGACGATATACTGGTAGGCGTGGGTGTGGATCGCCTCTTCGTAGCCCTGACGCAGAAGGTACATGCGGCACTCCGGCGAGGTAATGTGCTTGTAGAGTGCGAGGACGACGTTGTTGGCGGCGATTGAGTCGGCGGTGGTGAAAAAGCCCAAGACCGTCTCGAAAGCGCGCCGCTCGTCGACCGAAAGGACCGAGTTCGAGCGCCACTGTTCGATATCCTTTTGCATGCTGATCTCGGTGGGGAGCCAGTGGTTAGCATTGCCCACGCCGTATGCTTCCCACGCAAACTTGTGGCGCATGGGGTAGAGTTGCATGACATCGGCATCGCCGCCGTTTATGACGCGGCGTTTGTTGATGTCGACGGGCTGATCGGTCTTTTTGATAGGCATATTTCAGTGGTGATGGACTATACATGGTACGGCATACTGCTCCACATTACTAGGGCGCAAACGAGTAACCCCGCTGTTACCCCTCACACGACTCGCACACATTGTACTTCTTCTCCTGCTGTTCGCCGAGTGACGCGACAACAACAGGTGCGGTCGCCTCTTCCAAGACCGGCGCGGGTGCGGAGACTGCCGGAGTAGGGGTCGTCTTTGCGCGTGTTTGCGTTCCGGCGGTGCCCACGGTGGACTTTTCAACTTGTGATGCGCTAAGGGTGCGCAGGTAGTAGGTCGTCTTCAAGCCAAGCTCCCAGGCGTAGAGGTAAATATCGCTCAACTCCTTGCCGGAAGAGCCGCCGAAGAAGATGTTGAGCGACTGACTCTGGTCGATCCACTTGGCGCGGTATGCCGCGGCGCGCAAAAGCCAGCGAGAGTCTATCTCGAAAACCTCTTTGTATTTGCCGCGAATCGCCGCGGGAATCGCGGAGATGTACTGGATACTGCCGTCGTGATACTTGATCTGCTTGACCATCTCATCGTTCCACAACCCCGCCTCTTTGAGCTCGGCGACGAGGTATTTATTGATGACGACGAAGTCGCCCGCCTGATTGGCCTTTACGAAGAGATTTTTGTAGATCGGCTCGATTGAGGGTACGCATCCGGCGATGTTGGCGGTCGTCGCAGTCGGCGCGATTGCCATCGTGTTGGAGTTGCGCATGCCGTGCGCCTTCACATGCGCGCGCACGGGCGCCCAATCGAGCTTGCCGCCGCGCGGCACGGGTATGGCGACGCCGCGCTCCTTCTCCAAAAGATCAAGCGTGTCCTGCGGGAAGATGCCGCGATCCCACTTGGAACCACGATAGGTTTCGTATGCCCCGCGCTCTTTGGCGAGGATGGAGGATGCGAGGATGGTGTGGTACGCCACGACCTCCATGGATTCGTCGGCGAAGTGCACCGCCGCCTCGGTGGCGAAGTCGATACCCAAAAGGTAGAGCGCGTCCTGGTAGCCGCGGATGCCGAGCCCGACGGGGCGGTGGCGCATGTT
>CAYGCZ010000017.1:0-15898 GCA_964348495.1 uncultured Candidatus Saccharibacteria bacterium | reverse complement strand
GTATTTTCTTGCGTCAAAACGGGGGTGAAAACCTCCACGAAATCTTACTTAACTCAAAAATGTTAAAAGCTCGGTTTTTAACATTTTTCATCTGGCACTGATGGGTATGTTACAATACCCTTATGCACACTATGCACACGGAGATAAAAACAATTTCGGGAATTGAGATCACCGTCCTTAATACAGGGGCGACGATCACTCCTGAGGCGCAGGCGATGCTCGGCGCGCTTCACTCGCGCTCGATCGGCGGCATCAAGAGCCACTTGGAGATTCTCGCCAAAAGTGGCGCGGACAAGTTTATGTCCACCTACTATGTGGGCTATGGTCATAAATCCATCGGCGATTTAGGCAGTATCTCTGTCTTTATAGAGGGTGTCTCACTCCTCGCCGCCAAGGCAATCCAAGACTTCCGCCTCTACAATGGGCAAGAGGCCTCGACGCGCTATATCGACTTCTCCGTCCAGCCCTTCATAAACCCCCTCGGCACCACAGAAGGCGAAGCGGTGCTTGAGGCGTGGCGCGCTTTTTATCTCAAAGGCCTCGCCGCGCTGGAGCCGGTGCTCAAAGAGCGCTTTCCGCGAGGTGCGGATGAAAAAGAGGCGATCTACGACAAGGCGATCAAGGCCCGCGCCTTCGACACGATGCGTGGCTTTCTGCCCGCGGGCGCGACGACAAACTTGGTGTGGCACGGCCCCGTGCGCCAATTCGCCGACCGTCTGCTTATCCTGCGCCACCACCCGCTCGCCGAGGTACGCGAGATCGCCGAGGGGATTGAAGACGCGGTGCTTATTGCCTGCCCCAATTCGTTCAGCAAAAAGCGATATGAGGCGACGGAAGACTATAACCGCGCCATGACGACGCGCTATGCCTACTTTGACGACGATGCGCCCCTTTCCTGCGCGGTCGCTCGCGACAACGTTGATCGCGATGCACTTTCGCACTACCGCGACGCTCTTTCCGAGCGTCCGCCAAAAACAGAGTTACCCAAGGCCCTCGCCGAGTGCGGCACGGTGCAGTTTCGCTTCTTGCTCGACTTCGGCTCGTTTCGCGATATTCAGCGACACCGTGCCGTCATCCAGCCGATGCCGCTTCTTACGACCAAACACGGTTTTGAGGAGTGGTATTTGGGCGAGCTTCCCGAAGGGTTGCGAGCCGAGGCAAAGGATTTCTTGAAGGAACAAGAAAAGGCGATCGCCGCGTTTCACCTCTCTCCCGAAGAGGCGCAATACTACACCGGCATCGGCTATCGCGTCGCCAACAGGGTAACGGGCGATCTGCCGGCGCTCGTCTACTTGGTGGAATTGCGCGCGACGCGCTTCGTGCACCCTACTTTGCGCGCGCGGGCGATAGAGATGGCGCGCCTTCTTACAGAGCATTTCGGAAAAGATGGCCTCACTCTGCACCTCGATGCCGACCCCGACCGCTTCGATGTGAAGCGCGGTGAGCAGGATATTGTGAAAAAAAGCTGATTATCCACATATCCTTGCATCGCAATCCATTTCGTGTATACTCATAGGTGAAAGTCACCCGCGCCTTCCGTAAGGAAGTGTGCGGGTTTTTCAATGGGGTGGTATGATGGTAAAACTATGGAGGAGAGAGTGTCTATACTCATTGATGGTGCAAATTTTTACCTACTTAGTCTTAATAAGTTAGGTATTAAGGATGCTGATTTTGATTTTGAAGCATTTGTCGCTTTTCTTACGAGTGATCGTAAAATAGGACCCCATGGAAAGCGATATTATATTGGTACCGTGAGTGAGCGTCAGGGGGATGAAAAATCAAGAGTCGCGATGTCTCGGCAAACAAGTCTTTTTACAAGATTACGCAATGCGGGATGGGAGATAAAGACCAGTAAACATAGAAGACGAGAGGAAGAAATAATTATTGATAGCAGAGTTAAGGATTGGCAAGAACTTATCAAAAAGGGCGTCGAGCGTGTGTGTATTGAACGCTACAGAGAAAAAGGTATAGATGTGAAAATGGCGACCGACCTTATTGTCGGTGCTGTAGATGATCAGTACGATACAGCCATTATTGTAAGTTCCGACACCGATCTTATTCCTGCAATTGATTGGGTGCGCAACAGGTTTAAAAAGAAGATTGAATATGTGGGATTCTCTATTCCAGATGCAAAAAATCCACAGAAGAATATAAAACCAACCTCAGCCATGATACAGAGAACTGATACCCAGCGTGTCTTAGTTGAGTCGGATCTCAGAAAGTTGCTAGTACCGAAATTGCCACTACGTTAAAGAAAATATCATTTTTTAGTAAATCTATGGCACTCTCCGACAAAAAAATCTTAGAACATATGGAGCGCGGGACGGTGGTCATCGAGCCCTTTCGACACGACAACCTCGCCACCTCAAGCTACGATGTAACGCTCGGCGAGTGGTTCTTCCGCGAGCAACGTCCCGGCAACTACCGCAATATCTACAACATCTACGACCAAGAACATACTGAGAGCGTCTGGGGTACGGAGCCGCACCGCGCCGAGAAGGCCTCCAAACTGCTCAAGCACTTCAATATTGAGTACACCGGCATCAACCCCGATGACAAGATCATCCTTCTGGAGCCCGGTGAGACGATCCTCGCGCATACCGACGAATTCATCGGCGGGCGCGACTCCGTAACGACGATGATGAAGGCGCGTTCGTCGCTGGGACGCAATTTCATCGAGGTGTGCAAATGCGCCGGCTGGGGCGACGTCGGCTATATCAACCGATGGACGATGGAGATCACCAACAACTCACGCCACTACATCATTCCGCTCGTTGTCGGTCGCCGTGTTGCGCAGATTATCTTTTTCGAGACGGGAGAGATACTTGCGCGCGACTATGCCCACGCGGGCAAGTATCAAAGCGCGACCGATGTGAAGACCCTCAAAAAGCAGTGGAAGCCGCAGATGATGTTGCCCAAACTCTACACCGACCGCGATATTTCCCGGTAAGGCGGGTATTTCGTATCAAGGGGGCGTATTGACTTCTTTTCGGAGAGGCGGTAGTATTTTGGTATGGAGAGCGTGCCCCGGGAGGGGTTTTTTGATAGGAGTGGCCATCGCGGCCACACCCGCTCGCCGTTTACAGTATCTCTATGAAACAGATCGCACAGTACCTGAAAGACGTCCACGCCGAGATGGGTCATGTCTCATGGCCGACACGTCGACATGTTATGGTATCGACGGCGGCCGTCGTCGTCATTTCCGTTGTCATCGCGGCAGTGCTCGGCCTCTTTGATGCGGGGCTTGCCGCCGTACTTGAACGCTTCGTTATTTAGTCGAATGCACTGACCGATATCGAACTATAGAGAACAATAAGCAGGTGTCTGTTACGTCTCGGTCGTCTTTCCGTCATTTTTAATGACATAATCCACACTTTATTATCATGTCTCGACAAGAACAAACAAACGAGCGCCGCTGGTATGCGATTCATACCTATGCAGGATATGAGGACGCCGTCGCGCGCAACTTAAAACAGCGCATTGAATCCCTTGGCATGGAGGACAAGATTTTTAGCGTCGTCGTACCAACCGAGAAACGCGTCAAGATCAAGGGCACGCGCCGCGTCGAAGAAGAGGAAAAGCTCTATCCGGGGTATGTGTTGGTTGAGATGATCGTAACCGACGACTCATGGTATGTCGTGCGCAATACGCCGCGCGTTACCGGCTTCGTCGGCACGGGCGTCTTTCCGGTACCGCTCGATCAGAACGAGGTGGAGCACCTCTTCAAGATCGCCGCGCAAGATACGACCAAGCATACTATCGACGTAACACTCGGCGAGTCGGTCATCATCACCGACGGCCCCTTCAAGGAGCTTGAGGGTAAGGTGGACGAGATCGACGATGCTCGCGGCAAGATCAAAGTACTCGTGTCGCTCTTTGGCCGCGAGACGCCCGTTGAACTTGACTTCCTGCAAGTCAAAAAGATATAACACATAATTATGGCAACCGTAAAAAAGATACTTAAACTCCAGATTCCTGCCGGTCAGGCCAACCCTGCGCCGCCGATCGGCCCCGCGCTCGGACAGGCGGGCATCAACATCGGCGAGTTCGTCACCAAGTTCAACGAGATGACGAGGCCGATGATGGGTGATGTTGTAACGGTGGAGATCACCGTATTTGACGACAGAACCTTCAAATTCATCTTGAAGACGCCTCCTGCAACGGGTCTCATCAAAAAGGCCGCCGGTATTCAAAAAGGTTCCGGCAAGGCGGGCGCGAGCAAGGCGGGCTCGATCACCAAGGCGCAGGTTCGCGAGATCGCCGAGAAAAAGATGCCCGATCTGAACGCTCATGACATTGAGCAAGCGATGAAGATCATCGAAGGATCGGCGCGCTCAATGGGTGTTACTATACAATAAACATCTTCCTCCATACAAAAATCGGACACAGGTGTCCGATTTTTGTATTTTTACACCATAAAGGTGTATAGTGTGTTAGATTGTATCCTATCCGTGGAAGATTCATTATGCGTGGGAAATTCATTGTTATCGAAGGTAACGAGGGCGCCGGAAAATCCAGCGTCGTCGAATATCTGAAAACGTACCTGCCTGAGGGTACGGTTCATTTTACGCGCGAGCCGGGTGGTACGAAGATGGCCGAGGAGATACGCACCGTCCTCCTTGCATCGCGCGAGGAGACGGTTTACCCCGAGACGGAGCTTATGCTCTTTTGCGCCGCACGCGCACAGCATGTGCGCAATGTGATTATTCCCAAACTGGAAGCGGGTATCCATGTGGTGAGCGATCGCTTCGCCGCGGGCACCTTCGCGTATCAGGTCTTCGGGCCCGAACGGGAGGATCTTTTGGAATACACGCGCGGGCTTCATGCGCAGACCGTGGGCGACCTTACGCCCGATCTCGCCCTCCTCATGAGGGTACCTGCCGAGCTTGGCCTGCAGCGCAACGACCATGTTGCCGGCAAAAAGAACCGCATGGAGGAAAAGGGTCTGGAGTACCATATGCGGGTGGCGGAGGGTTTTCGCCGCATCATGCCCGAACTCTACGGCTCTGTGGTACAAGAGATCGACGCGACGATGTCGCTTCACGAGGTAAAGGCAGAAGCCCTGCGCCTTGTGCGCGAGGTGGTGGGGGTGTGATCAGCCCGTACGTTTTTGATGATCGGCGGTTTTTGCTTCGCAAAAACCGCCCCTTTTCTTTGTTGGAGACCCTAGAAAAAAAGAAACCCCCACAACGCAATGCATGTGGGGGGTGCCGACTTCTTGTCGGCAGTAAAACTATACTTTCAATCCTGAACGAAGTGCATCCAACACACTTCGTTCATTTTCTGGACGCACAGATACCTTCTGTGCGAATCCTCCGATCGCGGGCACGCCCGCGTCTTTGAGGATTTGGATCAGGTCGCAATTCTTGCGACCTGTTCCGAACGATACTACAGGAACTTTTCTCCCCGCCTCCTTGTCGAAGATTTGATCGTCCAGTACGACCAAATCAAATTCTTTTCGATACAACTCACCCATGAGGGTGGTTGTGTCAATTCTTCTTCCGGCGGGGCGGAGGCGGACAACCTTTCCGTCCGCTTCAGCCTCCTCAATAATCACGGAGTGATTATTGAGGATCTCCTCGTACTCGTCAATCCAACCCTGGATTTTTTTATCCAAGGTTCCTTTGAACGCAAAACAATTTGCAAGATATGTCCTCCGTGAATCATCTTGCAGAGCGGATTTGATCGCCTTATTGGCAATCTCTCCGTACCCTACAAATTCGAAGGCGTCAGCCTTTTCTGCATCCATGCAGAGGGCGTAGACAATTTCATCTTCCTCTTGGAAGAGCGCTTGCAACAGCACTCTTCCAGAGGAAGTGTGAAATCTGTCAGATTTTGATTGGGGCTGGATAGCCAGCCCATCAAGATCAAGAATATTCGCCCAATGCTCTCGGCAGTGTTCGTCGCACACCCCGATGATTTTATGACCTGCTTCCAGCAGGTCGGCGACAAATTTTGCCGTTCGCTCCGGCCTCTGATTATCGACCGCGAGGTCGATAAAAAGAATTTTGCGTCCGGCTTCAAGCTGATCAATTTTTATTTGATCAACTTGAAATGCCTGGGTCCAAATAATTGGGACAGATGTCCCATTCTTCCTCAATACGGCGGCTGTCGTCAGCACGCCGTCGACGCTGCCTACGGCAACAATCAAATCAATCTCTTTCAAATGTTTCATCCCAATCTCCAATCACCCCCACCTCGGGTGAAATCATAGCTGTTTCAACCGCGCGAGGTGGACCGCGCGGTTGTTTTACAAAGAACAAAAAAATTTCTCTCTATCAACCCGCCAAATTATTGAAGTCGGACTTCAATAAATGATGGGCTGAATAAAGGGGGAAAGCGGCAGAAATGAACATAGCATGTTCTCCTGCCTGCCGCTTTCCCCAAAAACCTAGAGACGGATTTCCTGCCCCGTCTCTTCAAGAAAGACAACACCCCCCTGACCATCTGCTTTGTAGGAGCCCGTGGCTCCTACAAAGCAGCACCCACAATGCCAGTCCCAGTATTTTTGATCAACGACCTCCTGCTCTTTCCTGTAGCCCTCCTTGACTTTCTCAATGGCATCCTTGCCATACCCCAAATCCTCCAAGAGATGACACATGTCATCTCTCATGAGTGGTACTTTCTCTCCTCTCCCCACTCTTTTTTTTATGTCTTCCCTTCCTTTCTTTTTCCTCTCAAGGGAGATCACTCCCCCTAGAGTGCTCTCGAGGAAATTGACCCTGTTTTTTAAATCCTCAAATTTTCTTTTTGAAACAAAAAATGACATTTTTTTGTCCCTCCTCGGGACTGGGTGGTGAACCACGCACCTGTGCAAAAAACACAGGCGCGTGGTTCTTGGTTTACGATTTCAATTTACCTGCTTTGAGTATAGCATACCCAAATATATTTGTCAAGTCCTTTTGGGCGGGCGGTTTTCGTATACTGGACGCATGGTATCTGATAGTGAAGAATCTTCCAAAAATATCGCCTTTGTGGATGGGCAGAATCTGTATATGGGTACTGCCAAAAAGGCGGTCGATCCATGGGAAATAGATCTTAAACGTTTTCGTATTTACTTGACTGAAAAATATGCGGTAGAAAAGGCGTATTATTTTTTAGGGTGTGTACAGGAAGCAAACCAAGATATTTATGAAGAAATTCAACATGCGGGTTTTGTCTTACTGTTTCGTGAACACACTCCGGTTATGCTTGGAAAAAAGAAAGGTAATGTCGATTCAGACACCATCTTTCACGTTATGAAAAAACTCTACAAACAGGAGAATTTTTCAAAGGTTGTTATTGTTTCGGGAGACGGAGACTATAAACTCTTGGTCGATTTTCTTATAGAGGAGAATCGGTTTTGCAAGATATTATTCCCTGATCGTGTGCGAGCATCTTCTTTGTATAAAAAAATAGGGGCGACATATTTTGACGCACTAGATGCGCTGGGAATACGAGCAAAAATTCAAAAAGAAAAGGGCTCCTTAGGTAGTTAGCCGTTCGGAACCCTTTTCGTCGTAATGTCTTCATTATTATAAATTGCTTGTAAAAAGTCAAGAAACTATGATCACCGACCACCTTCGCCATCTTGTTCGCGACGCGCTCGCTTCGCTGGGGCGAGATGTTTCTCCCGACGATATTGTGCTGGAATATCCGGCAGACATGGCGCATGGCGACTACGCTACCAACGTGGCGATGAGGATTGCTCGCCCCGCCGCGGCGGTGGCGGGTAAAAACAAGACAAACCCGCGCGCTCTTGCGGAGGAGATTGCGGAGAAGATGCGCGAACGAGCAGGGGAGGACATTGCGCGCGTGGAGGTCGCAGGGCCGGGCTTTATAAACATCACCCTTTCTGCTTCATATTATGCGGGGATGGTGCGCGCCGCCTGCGAAGCAGGCGGCGACTGGGGCCGCGGCGCGGCATTTGATGGCGGGCGTTTTCTCGTAGAGCACTCTTCGCCCAATCTTTTCAAACCGCTCCACATCGGCCATTTGGTCAACAATGTCATCGGCGAGTCGATCGTGCGCACCCTGCGCTTTTCAGGTGCCGAAGTAACAACCCTTTCTTTTCCCTCCGACGTCTCGCCCGGCATCGCCAAGGCCGTCTGGGCACTCATAGAAAAGGGCTGGCATCGCGACCTCACGATCGCCCGCATCGGCGAGGCATATGTCTATGGCACGGCGCAGTATGACGCCGATGCGAGCGCACAAGGGGAGATGGACACCATCAATACCGCACTGTACAAACGTGAGCATGGCGAGGCGCTTGAGGTGTACCTTGCGGGGCGGGACCTCTCACTTTCATATTTTAAGGAAATGATGGCACGTCTCGGCTCAACCTTTGATCACATCATCTTTGAATCGGAGGCGGAGGACGTGGGCAAGGAGATGGTGCGCGACAACGTGCCGGCGGTCTTTCAAGAATCCGACGGGGCGATTATTTTTAAGGGGAGCGAGCATGGTTTGTTTGACAACGTCTTCATCAATTCAGCCGGCTTCGGTACCTACCTCGCCAAAGACCTTGGTTTACTAAAACTCAAACGTGAGCGGTACGACTTTGACCGCTCCATCACCGTCGCCGACATCGAGCAAAAGCCCCACTTCCAACTTGTTGCAAAGGCCGCGTCGCTCATAGAGATGGGTACCTCGACTTCGCTCGGTGTACATAAAAGCGAGTTTGTGCATCACGGACGCCTGCGTTTTGCCGGCGGAGAAAAAATATCATCACGCCTCGGCAACGTGCCGTTGGTGGAGGAACTCTTAAAGACGGTGAAGGAGGAAATTACTACACGGTTTGAACGAACGATTCAAGGAAGTGCGGATGAAAACAGTCTGGAAAACGAGAATGCGAAAACAGAGGAGTCGGCATCTGAAAAAGTCCTCGGATCTCCTTCGCTTCGCTCGGCCAGACATTTTTCATATGCCGACTCCTCTGTTTTCGCCCCCTCCGATACAGACGTAGAAAAAATCGCCATCGGTGCCCTCAAATACGCCATCGCGCGCGTCTCATCAGGGAAGAACATCATCTTCGATATGGAGCGCTCACTCGCCCTGGAGGGCGATACGGGGCCGTATATTCAATACACCGCCGTGCGTGCTGGTGCTGTTTTGGAAAAAGCTCCAAAAACCCACTTAGAAACCGGGTTTCTAAGTGGGTTGCCCGCCGACCATGCTCCAGAAGAAGTCGCGCGTCTTCTTGCGCGTTTTCCGGAGACCGTTGCGCTCTCGGCCAAGCATTACGACCAACACCATATCGCCCACTACCTTTACGAACTCGCGAGTGCTTTTAACAGCTGGTACGCGCGGGAGCAGATTCTGGACGGATCACCGCGCGAGGCCTACAAACTCGCCCTCACGCAGGCCGTCCGCCACACTCTTACCAACGGGCTTTCCCTTATCGGCATTGAGGTGCCGGAGAGGATGTAGGGTGAGGATCGTTGTTTATGTTCTCATAGAAAAAAGCCGCCTTGGGGCGGCTTTTGGGTTGGGGTAAACCCGCTACTGCTTTTTGGGAGTAATCAGGTCTTTAAGCTCCCCAAAAAACTTCTTCCACTCGGTCCATGAGGGGAAAGAGGCGAGGTTCGGCTCGCTGACGCGGACATGCCTCTTATTCTTCCCCTCATCACTTTTTATGGAAAAAGAATGTTTTTCGGATCGCCCTTTCGGACCATCCTCAAAATCGAAGGGGTCGTCCAGCCGCGTGGATGCCAAACGCTTCTCCTTTTTACCTGTCTCCTCCACACAGGCTTCCTCGGGGATGGGTATGAAATTACGCCACATCCCGTCTTCCCCGAGTGTTGCGCCCTCCTCGTAGGATCGGGTTATCCTAACATTGAAGCGCGTGGGGCACTGCCAGCGCAGTCGCTCGCATGGCGTAGCCATATTACAAAGGTTTCGATCCTCAAGCGTGATTATCGTCTCAAATCTTTGCTTGTAGTTGGCGATCCACCACCAGCCGCCCACGGCGACACTGATGAGGAAAAAAATAAAAAGACCAAATCTTAGACGAAATAAGAACATAGGACTTCCTCCTGTGTGGTACATTGCATTGAAATCTCAGGCGATTATGACATGGATCAGATATTATGTCCAGAGATTCGGTAATCATACTCAAGAATATCACTACATTGCAGTATTCGGGCGGCACCGTTTTTTTGCCCACCTATAAAAAACGCGGTAGGATGGGGGAATGAAATACGACGAACAGGTAGGCGGCGGCGCGCGAAGCGCGCCGCCGCCGGCCGATGAAAAGAGTGCCACCGCCAAAAAAGAAGAGGCGATACTCGCCCTCTGGCGCGACGAGGCGACCTTTGAACAGTCGCTCGCCAAGGATGCTCCGAAGGGGAGTTTTGTCTTTTACGATGGCCCGCCCTTCGCCACCGGCTTGCCCCACTATGGCCACTTGCTCGCCTCCACGATCAAAGACGCGATTCCACGCTACAAGACGATGTGTGGCTACCATGTGCGCCGCGTATGGGGTTGGGATTGCCATGGTCTGCCCATTGAAAATATGATCGAAAAGGAGTTCGGGCTCAAGAATAAAGCCGACATTGAGCATTTTGGTATCGAAAGATTCAACACCGCGGCGTGTCAGAGCGTCCTTACCTATGACGCGCAATGGAAAGAAACGATCCCGCGCCTCGGGCGGTTTGTGGATATGGAGGCGTGCTACAAGACGATGGACACGCCGTATACCGAGTCGGTCTGGTGGGGTTTCAAACAGCTTCACGAGAAGGGGCTCGTCTATGAGGGGCACAAGGCGATGCACCTCTGCCCGCGGTGCGAGACGACACTCTCGCAGAACGAAGTCTCCGAGGGGTACAAGCCACTCACCGATATTTCGGTAACGGTGAAGTTTGCATTGCGCGATGAGCCAGACACCTATCTTTTGGCATGGACGACGACACCATGGACACTTCCGGGCAATGTCGCCCTCGCCATAGGGCCGCAGATCGAGTATGTAAAAGTCGCCACCCGTCGCGAAGATGGCACCCCCGAGTACCTTATCGTTTCAAAAGACTACCTCCAACACCTCACCATCGAACACGAATTGGTCGGCACAATGCGCGGACACGAACTTGTGGGAAAGACGTACCTGCCGCCTTTTGTGCATTATTTTACAAGCGATATCGCGCAGGCGGAGAATGGCTGGAAGGTCTACGAGGCGAGTTTTGTCGATACGACAAAAGGTACAGGTATCGTGCACATCGCTCCCGCCTTTGGCGAAGACGACATGGCGCTTGGCATCACGCGCAACCTTCCTTTTATACAGCACGTCGCCAAAGACGGCACGATCAAACCAGAAGTCGTGGAGCTCGCCGGCTTGCAGGCAAAGCCCAAGGATGATCCACAGGCGACCGACGTGGCGGTGATCAAATACCTCGCGACGCGCAACCTCCTTTTCAAAAAAGAGAAGATCGTCCACTCATATCCGCATTGCTGGCGATGCGATACGCCACTTCTCAACTACGCCACCTCGTCGTGGTTTATCGCCGTCTCAAAACTCAAAGATCGTCTCATCGCGGAGAACAAAAAAATCAGCTGGGTGCCCGAGCATATCGGCGAGGGGCGTTTTGCCAACTGGCTCGAAGGCGCCCGCGACTGGGCGGTATCGCGCTCGCGCTTCTGGGGCGCGCCGATACCTGTGTGGAAGTGCGCATCGTGCGAGCGTGTCGAGGTCGTCGGCTCCGTCGAGGAGATGCGTACAAAAGCACTGCTTGCCAACAACACCTACTTCATCATGCGCCACGGCGAGGCGCAAAACAACGTGCAAAACATCGTTAATGGTGCGGTTGATGCGGCGTATCGTCTTACCGAACGAGGCAGAGAACAGGCGGCAACAACTGGTCGCGCGCTCGCCGGCAAGGGTATTGGTCGTATCGTCGCCTCGCCTCTGCCGCGTGCGCAGGAGACGGCACATATCGTCGCACGCGAGCTCGGCCTTGGCGTGGATGCTGTGATAACCGACGAGCGTTTGCGCGAGATCGGTATGGGCACCTTTGAGGGCAAGACGATCGATGAATACCACGCCTTCTTTTCGCCATGGAAAGAAAAGTTTACAAAGGCACCCGAGAGAGGGGAGAACTTCAATGATCTGCGCAAACGCGTCATGGCGGCACTTTACGATCTGGAAAAGAAATATGCCGGTGAGACGATTCTTATTGTTTCACACAGCGATCCATTGTTGATGATCCGCACCGCGACGGCGGGTCTTGACGACGACGGCGCCGCAGGGGTGATATGGAGTAGGGGGTATGCTCTCGCGACGGGCGAGTCTTCGTTGCTCGATTTCAAACACCTCCCGCACAATGCCGATTACATCGCCGATCTGCATCGCCCGTATATCGACACGGTCGAGCTTCAGTGCGCCTGCGGTCATACGATGCGCCGTATCCCCGATGTCTTTGACTGCTGGTTTGAATCGGCCTCTATGCCCTTTGCACAGATGCACTATCCGTTTGAGAACAAGGAGCTGTTCACCAAGAATTTCCCCGCCGATTTCATCGCCGAGGGTGTCGATCAGACGCGCGGCTGGTTCTACAACATGCTCGTGATGGCGGTGGGTATCTTCGGGGAAACTTCCTACAAACATGTCATCGTCAACGGCATCATCCTCGCCGAGGATGGGCAGAAGATGAGTAAGAAGCTCAAAAACTACCCCGATGTGGGGGCTATTCTCAACACCTACGGCGCCGATGCCCTGCGGTGCTACATGATGAGCTCGCCCGTCGTGCGCGCCGACGACCTGCACTTCTCCGAAGGCGGCGTGCGCGAGATGCACAATAAGCTCATGGCACGTCTGCGCAACGTAACCGCCTTTTACGAGCTGTATAAAAATGCCGCGCCGGCGGTGGAGGAGCATCTGCCAAAGAATATCCTTGATCGTTGGGTGATGGCGCGCCTCGCCGAGGCGATCATCGCTGTGAGCGACGCGCTTGATCGCTATGAGCTCGACCGCGCAATGCGCCCCCTCATGGAGTTTGTCGACGACCTCTCCACGTGGTACCTGCGCCGTTCGCGCGAACGCTTCAAGGGCGACGATAGCGAGGATACCGGCCGTGCGATTGCGACCCTACGCTTCGTCCTCTGTGAATTTTCAAAAGTGTTGGCACCCTTCGCGCCATTCCTCGCCGAGGAGACCTACCGCGCCGTGCGCCGCGATACCGACCCGCACAGCGTGCACCTTACCGACTGGCCCACACCGCCGGAAGGCATCGTCGCGCTCATCTCCGGAGCGAGTGCTTGTGTGCTGGATGCACAGTGCGAGCGTGTTGTGGCAGAGATGGCGCGCGTGCGGCAGATCGTCTCGCTTGCCCTGGAAGCGCGCGCCAAGGCGGGTATCAAAGTGCGCCAGCCGCTCGCCGTGCTTATGGTGCGCGATGTCGAGGCGGGGCTTGCCGCCGCGCCCGAACTCGTGGCGCTCATCAAAGACGAGGTCAATGTCAAAGAGGTGCGTTTTGGCGTGCCGCAAGACACCGAGGTTGCGCTGGATACCGAGCTCACCCCCGCACTCGTAGAAGAAGGCCATGTCCGCGAGCTTATCCGCCATATCCAAGAGTTGCGCAAGGCGACGGGACTTACCCCGTCTGATAGGGCATTGCTCACGGTGGGGGCAGACGCGGCGGGTGAGGCGATTGTGCGGAACCATGAGGCAACCATCTCCGCCGCCGCGCTTCTTTCGAGCATCACTCTCAAAGCCGCAGAGGGCGGTCACACCGTGGCGGTGGGGGAGCTTGCCTTCTCGCTGGCGATTGAAAAGAAGAGGTAGTACGTGGCACGGCGGTTTTCGCAAAGCGAAAACCGCCATCGTCTTCCCTACCCTCTATTCACTATTCCCATTCTGCGTATGTACCACATCTACACCACCGAAGCTATCGTTATTGGCAGTGCTCCGCGCGGCGAGACGAGTATGATGGTGCGTCTTTTGACGCCTGAGATGGGTCTTATCTACGCCCATGCCCAAGCCATCCGCGCGCCGCAGGCAAAACTGCGCGCCGCCTTGCAGGATTTTACCTATACGCGTGCCGATCTGGTCCGCGGCAAGGGCGGCTGGCGGGTGATCGGGGCGCGGGCGTTAGCGGGGATGACACCACTTTTCCGTGATGAGGCACGGCGCGAGGCGGGCGGCCTTGCCGCCCGCCTCGCCCTTCTCGTACGCCGGTTGGTGCGGGGCGAGGCCCCCAACGAAGCGCTTTTTTATGAACTCATGAGGGCTTATGCACTCTTGCGCGAGGGCACGGCCGGCACCTCACCGGAAACCCTCGCGTCTTTTGAAGCGCTCGTCGTCATGCGCATGCTCCGCTCGCTCGGCTACTGGGCCGACGATGCCGCCTTCCAGCCCTTTATTACCGCAGAGTGTTTGGATGACAAACTCCTTGATACGGCGCATACTATTCGCCCGCGCGCCATAGCGGAGATCAATCGCGTCTTGGGGGCGATACAGCTCTAACTATGTAAAACCTCACCACGTAGACCTCGGAGTGCGGGGGAGGTCTATAAAAAAGCCGCTTCCCGGGTGGGTTGCGGCTTTGGGGGGCGATGAGCGGGGATTAGGCCCGCTCATCTATTTTTGGGTGGGTTTTGAGTTCTTCCAGCAATGCATCTCGAAACTCCCCGTTTCGTGATGCCTCCTCTATGAGAGTGGCAGCGATCTTCGCGACCGCCACCCCCCAATCTCCTGGACCAGCGTACAATCCTTTGCACGCTCCCATGGATATGTTGACTGCCTGGGCAGTCAACGAATTCAACTCTTCGTTTGTCATACGCCTCTCCTCTGTTGTTTATGTTTCGGACCTGGGAGAATTGTACACCTTTTTAATATAAAAGTCAAGGGTCTAAGTACAAAAGCCGCTCCGTGGTAGGGCGGCTCGCTGACGAAAGCAAGTATTTTTAGACTCGCCCTACGTCGCTCATAAAAAACACGCGGCCGTAGTGGCCGCATGGTGTTGTGCACGCGATTCGCCTACATAGGCGACAAAGCACATAAGTGCGACCATAAACAAAATGACCGCGATTCTTAGTACCAACTGGCATCTATCCATTTTCTCCTCCGCACAAGACATTACTGACCTTTTCCACATACATTATAGTTCACTATCAGCAAAAAACCGCCTTTGGCGGTTTTTATATACCTAATCATGGCTGGGGAGCTAACTAGCAGATAACCCCCCTGTTTTTACAGATAATCAATTGGATAATAGTCCATCGGTATAGCATTCTTTTTTTGCTCCGCCCGTTCGTGGGGACGGTAAGGGAGTAACCCCCATTCAAATTCTTGATTCATAGCGGCTGCTGTTATAAGTGCCGCAGCAATCGGGTTGGGGTCCTTTCCAGTATTTTCAGTTATTTCCAGAGCCATCTTGAATGCCTCAGTTGTCAAAATTTTCAAGTCTTCTCGCTTCATGGTGTAACCTCTCAAGTTTTTCCAGACAAGTCTGATTCAGAAATATCACTACACGATTTTTTTGTCAACAAAAAACCGCCTTTGGCGGTTTTTATGTCCCTGCGTGATAGCGTTAGACGAGGTGCTTGTTGGCCTTGATGCACCGCGTGCAGAACTTCTGACGACTGCCGTCGGCGAGGGTCGCCCACTGCAAATTAGGGTAGCGACGGCGCGAACCCGTAGGATTGAACTTGGTGGCGCGGACGCGGTTGCTGTAGCCGCCGCCGACCTGGGTTCCTTTTTCACATAGAGGACACATCTTTGCCATAGGTTTGTATTTGATATGTGCGGGGAGCCATTCCGTCTTCCCGCGATGATTGTGCTATACTATCACAGTCATTCGATTTTGCAACAGCCCTCCCGCCCACCACCCTTATGGACCTCACATTGCTTCTCTTCACCCTCGGTATCGTCATCATCTCGGTCATTGCCCACGAGGTCTCGCATGGCTATGCCGCCGATGCGTTGGGCGAC
>CAYGCZ010000016.1:0-17996 GCA_964348495.1 uncultured Candidatus Saccharibacteria bacterium | reverse complement strand
TGGTGTTGGCCTTTGTGGTGCTGTTGTTGAGAAGATTATGAACAGGCTCTAAGATTAAATATTAAGAACCAATAAAAACCTGTGTCAGGTATACAAAATATTTTGATTTCTGTCAAGGTCAGCGATTGAATTCTAACATAAAACGTTCGAAACTAAGTTTCGAACGTTTTAGCATATTTCTCATGGTTCTGTGGATAAGAAACATCGTGATATACTGAGCGCAATAGCGACGCACATAGTCGTGCGGCGCAGGACGTTGACAATCCAAGAGCCCATTAAAGAACCTATCCCTTTTGTTTTTACTGATCATTAGCATAATCACCATGAAATCATCACAGAAAATGGCGATGGCCGTGTCCTTTGCGGCACTGTCGCTCGCCCTTATCAGCCCCGCAGCATCAGCACAGACGACGAGCGCCGAAACAAGCGCCACAATCGAAACACGCAGTGAGCGCGCCGACGAACGGCGTGCACAGTTGCAGGAGAAGCGCGACGACGTGCGAGAGAAGCGCGATGCCGCGATGGAGAAGAAGGACGCCGCTCGCGAGCGCGCCATGGAGCTGAAGAACGCCACCGGCACGCGCGAGCACCTCGGCACATCAACCAAGGAAATAAAGAAAGAGGAGCGCGAAGATCGCAAGGAAGAACGTATGGAAAAGAAGGAGGAGCGCAAGGAGGCCAAGATGGATCGCCAGTTTGAACGCGCCCAGACCCTTGCCGAGCGCATGCTTACCCGCCTTGATGCCACCGTCGAGCGCTTGACCATCACCGCCGACCGCATCGCCTCCCGCATCGAAAAATTGAAGAGCAAGAACGTTGATACGACCGAAGCGCAGACCCTGCTTGGCGTTGCGCGCACTACACTGGATCAAACCCGCATCGACCTCACCACAGCAAAGGCGACCCTCGCTTCAACGACCGTAGCGACGACGACCAAGGAGTCCATCGCCTCGATTCACACGATCCTTCGCACCGCGACGGCATCCGTCAAAAAGGCCCACAAAGCCTTGGTTGATGCCATCATCGCCCTGCGTGCCAACGTAAAGATTGAAGGCGGCACTGGCACCACCACGGCGACGACGACCACTACCGCGACGACGACCGCGACAACCACACAGTAGCATTACCCCTTAACCCCTCACCTTATGGACGAAAAAAACATTCCTCAATCATCGATGGGCGGCATGCCGCCCCGCAATGAGACCTCTGTCGGCCCCGTCATCGGCATCGTCATTATCGTTATCATCATCATCCTCGGCGGTTTGTACTTCTGGGGCAGTCGTGTCAACGACACGATGATCAACGACGAGGCGCTCATAGATTCCCTCTCCGTACAAGGCACCTCCGATGAGATCGCCGATATTGACGCCGATCTCGTAGGTACCAACCTTGAAGGATTGGATGCAGATCTCTCATCGATCGATACCGAACTCGGCCAGTAATCTCTCCAAAAAAAATAACCTCCTACGGGGTTATTTTTTTAACCGCCCTTCCCTACAGGTCTCTCCACTTAGGTCTCGGAGTCCTAAGTAAGTGGGGGTAACACACGCAGACACACAAAAAGAGCCGCATCGCGGCTCTTTTTGTTTTGTATGTCTGCGGAAAAGAGTTATTTTACCGCATCTTTGAGCGCCTTGGCGGCGCGGAACTTCGGAACTTTAGTCGCGGGGACGTTTACCATCTCGCCTGTTCGCGGGTTGCGAGCAGTGCGGGCGGCGCGATCCTTAACGGAGAAGACGCCCAATCCGGCGATAGATACTTCGCCGCCGGCCTTCAGAGCATCGACAAGTGCGGACAATACCGCATCCATACCGCGCTCGGCGTCGGCCTTCGTACCGCCGACGACACCGTGCAACACTTCGATCAAAGCAGCTTTGTTTTTGTTCATAAGACGTGTATGCGCTCCCCTGCCGCCTTTCGACGCACAGAGAACACGCACGTTAGGTTAGTAGATTAAAGAAGAAAAATCGATCGTTCCGACGCATCCGATCGGGATGTCCGTCGCAACGAGGTCTCCTACCCCTCTTAAGGCATTATATACCAAGGCTTTTTTGTGGCAATAGTAATCCACACCAGTAAACTTCGGACGTCCGACGTCCGAAGTTTCTACCGTGCATACTCCACCACCCTGCTCTCGCGGATCACCGCGATCTTGATCTCGCCCGGGTACTGGAGTTCGTGCTCCACCTTAAGGGCGATATTGCGCGCCATGTGCCGGGCCTCCAAGTCAGAGACCTTCTCGGGCGTCACAAAAACCCTTATTTCTCGGCCTGCGGCGATGGCATAGACCTTTTCCACCCCTTCAAAGCCCGCCGCGATTCCCTCAAGGTCTTCCAGTCGTTTGATATAGTGTTCCACCGTATCGCGCCGCGCTCCCGGCCTGCCGCCGGAGATAGCATCTGCCACCTGCACGATCACCGATTCTATCGTCTCATACGGGTATTCCTCGTGATGCGATTGCATCGCCAAAATGACCCGCTCATCAACACCAAACTTTTTGAGCATACGACGGCCGATCTCCACATGCGTCCCCTGCACCTCCTGGCTCACCGTCTTGCCAATGTCGTGCAAGAGCGCCCCCGCCTTGGCGATGGCGACATCCGCACCTAATTCTTGGGCGATCATTCCCGCGATATGCGCCATCTCGATAGAGTGCTGAAGGACATTCTGCCCATAGCTCGTGCGGAAGTGCAGACGCCCCAAAATGGCGACGAGCTGAGGATCCATATGCAATACGCCGCATTCATAGGTCGCCTGGCTTCCTTTTTCTTTGATGATCTTGTGAATATCTCGGCGAGCCTTCTCAACCACCTCTTCAATGCGCGAGGGCTGAATGCGCCCGTCGCCCATTAGGGTTTCAAGCGCCGCGCGCGCTATCTGCCGCCGTACCGGATCAAAGCATGAGATCGTTACTACGCCGGGCGTATCGTCTATGATGAGTTCAACACCCGATGCGCGCTCAAAAGCGCGTATATTGCGGCCTTCTTTACCGATAATCTTTCCTTTTATGTCTTCATTGGGGATCGCAACCGAAGTCGCCATAACTTCCGAAGCAACCGAATTGCCGAGGCGATGAATCGCCGTCGTGAGGATCTCGCGTGCACGGCTCTCAAGCCGTTCAATGCCCGTATGCTCCATCTTCCGGAGGCGTGCCAGCACATCTTCCTCACATTCGTGTTCCATGCGCGCCACAAGCGCATCGCGCGCCTCATCGATCGTCATGTGCGATATGCGCTCCAATTCGCGCCCTTTTTGATCCTCTGCCGCAAGTACCCGATCCTTCAGGGTGCGGACCTCGTCGATGCGCCGGCGAACGCCGTCCATCTCCTCGTTCATATCCGCTTGCCGCTTGTCCAACAACTCCTCTTTTTTCTCCAATCGTTCCTCCTTCTTTTTGATCTGCGCGTTCAAATCGCGTTCCTTTTCGCGCAGGTCTTGGGCGATGGTGAGCGCCTTCGCTTGCGCCGCCTCAACCACCCGATTTGCCTCCTCCTCTGCCTGTAATTCCCGCTTCTTGAGCCGCAAGTCAAGCGACCCTTGCTTGAGAGCGACGAGCACGAAGCGAAGCAGGTAGCCCGCCAGTATGCCGCCCGCAAAGACGCCCCCCGAAATGAGGAGCACGAGTGGTAATGTCATATGAATAGATAAAAATAGGGAATAATTCGTCGCACCCACCGCAGACCGTCAATGAGACCTTTCATACGCTCTTTCACTTCCACCATAGCATGGGCACCTTGTGCAAGAAGTATTGACTTTTAATTAAAAATATGAAAAAACCGACGGACGCATCGCGCCCGTCGGTTTTTTTCGTCCCTATTCACTACACACTATCCACTAACTACCCTCTCACTCACTACTTCTTTTTCTTGTCTGCCGTACCATGCTTTGCGACCATGATCTGGTCCACAAGGCCGTACTTCTTGGCCTCTTCGGCGGTCATGAACTTGTCGCGGTCGCTGTCCTTCTCGATCTGCGCGAGCGACTGACCCGTGTTCTTGGACATGATCCTGTTTAAGCGATCCTTGGTGTCCAAAATATGCTTGGCGCTGATGGCAATGTCGGAGGCCTGACCTTCCGCACCGCCTAACGGTTGGTGGATCATTACCTCGGCGTTGGGCAGGATGAAGCGCTTGCCCTTCTCGCCCGATGAGAGGAGGAAAGCCGCCGCCGATGCCGCGATGCCGATGCAGATGGTAGAGACATTGGGCGCGATGTGGTTCATCGTGTCATAGATCGCGAGCGCCGCCGAGACGGAGCCGCCGGGGGAGTTGATATAGAGCGAGATATCCTTTTTGGCGTCCTCTGATTCAAGGAAGAGGAGCTGGGCGATCACCGTGTTGGCGACCGCATCGTCGATTGGGCCGCCGAGAAAGACGATGCGCTCACGCAAAAGGCGCGAGTAGATGTCGTAGGCGCGCTCCCCAAAAGGGCTTTTTTCTATAACGGTTGGAATTAACATAGAATGTAGATTATTAGGCATGCGGTTTATCCAGATCGTTTACTGAAAAACCAAGATCGGAAAAAATAATATTGCGCAAATAAATACTTCCTACAAATAAAACGGTATTTATATCCGTCCCTGTCTGAAACGCCCCCTTCTTGAGAGGTTCTACTGTTTCTGGAAATAACCCGGGGAGTTGAAGTGTGATATTTTCAATCACTTCCTCCGCATCATACGGATTTGTAGGATTTTTCTGTTTAATGAGATCGAGAAGTGCTTCTTTTTTCTCCTCAATAACTTTTTTAATACCACTCTTAGCAAGAATATCTTCTCCGCGCGGATTGAGTTGTCTTGGAGAATGTGCTGGAGCTATCTTATCTTTCCACAAAATATCAACTTTTGGCTTCATCTCCGCGACATCTGCACCAATCGGTCCCACTTGATCAAAAGTTTTCTTTACAAAATAAAGAATAAGAGTAGCAAGGATGCCAATAGCTGCAACAAGAACTTCAACAAGCATACGAAGAATAATTAACACCCCCCAATCGTTCACCACAAGTATACCACACGCTTATCTTCCACCCTCCAACAGTGCGAAGACCATGTCGTTTATCATGCGGTTCTCCGCATAGGCGCGGGCGCGCTCCTCGGTGGCGCCGGGGTAGCGCTTTATGATCTCATCCACCTCGGCGACGAGCTTCTCCTCGGGGACGGTCAATTTTTCGGCCCTCGCGACGGCCTCCAGGATGAGCTGGATTTTGACGCGCTTTTCCGCATCGCCGAGCCACCCCTCGCGCACCTCTTCTTCCGACTTTTTGATCTGCGCGAAGTAGCCTTCGGGCGTCTGACCCATCATGGCGACATTGTCCTTGAACTGCGCCATCATGCGATCCAGCTCGCTCTCCGCAAGAAGGCGCGGGATCTCAACCTGCACCTCCGCCGCAACCTTCTCTATAATCGTGAGGCGGCGCTTTTCTGCGGCCTTGGCCGCCTTCTCCTCGCCGAGGTTCTCCGTGAGCTTGGCGCGCAGATCGGCGACGGTCGCAAAAGTACCGAGCTTCTGCGCGAAGGCGTCGTCGAGTTCGGGAAGCTCCGGCTTCTCCGCCGCGTGCGCAGCCTTTTCTTCATCACTCATCGCACCGTGGTCGTGGCCCATGTGCGCCATCTGATGCGCAAAGTTGGTGCGTATCTCGTCGATGACTTTCGTCACCTCCTCGTCGGAGACGCTCATATCACCCTCGCTTGCGGGCACTTCTCCCGCGATCTTTTTGTAGTCGGGAAGCGCGATTTTGGGAAAGACCGCCGTGATGATCGTGAACTCAAGCGGATTGCCCGAGGCGATCTTGGTGATGGAAACGTGCGGCCGGCCGATCGCATCGAGCGTGTGCTCGGCAAGCAGAGCCGGATATGCCTCACCAATCGCGATCTCGGCCATCTCGTGCAGAATGACATCCTCGCCGATCTTTTTGATCAAGAGGTCGGCAGGGACAGCGCCCTTGCGGAAGCCGTCCATCGTCGCCTCTTTGCGCAGGGACTCTATAGCCGCTTCGCGATGCGCCATAAACTCATCGACGGGAATGGAGGCGATGATCTCCACCTCGGATGCGGGCAGGTTTTTGATTGAAGACGTAGTAGCCATGAAAAACAAAATTAGAAAAACAATTGTGTCAGCGTACCGCGTTTTTGCGCGGTTGTAAAGAATGTGGAGTATCTCCCTTTTCTATGATATTGTGCTTTATGATCACGTAGACAATGCGGGTATAATTTAGTGGTAGAATGACTGCCTTCCAAGCAGTATACGGGAGTTCGATTCTCCCTACCCGCACAAAAACAAAAACGCCGCTATGCGGCGTTTTTGTGCGGTGCGTCGAACGACACACCGTCGGAATTACATTTCATCACCCGCTTCATCGGATGAGTCATCCATAGCCTCCTCGGCAAGCTCATCATCCATATCCATGTCTTCCAGTATATCCTTTTCCTCGTTCTCCATAGTATATATTTATGTAAATATTTTAACGGCATGAAGCCGCGCCAATAAACATAGCAGTAGCTACATCCACAAGTATATCCAGACATATTTTCATGTCAATAAACCTGTGTATACTATGTTACGATAAGGGTATGATTGATTTTCTGTTTCCTCTTTTCAAGACGGTCCTGGCATTCTTCGTGGGCGCGCTCACGACGATTGGCATCCTGCCGCCAGTCATTGACCACACCATAGGAACACCTTTTGCCACGACGACACTCACCCGCGAGAAGGCGGCCACGGACATGGCAGACATCTCACCCACCTCCCGGAGGCCTGCCGCACCAAGCACCAAGACGGCACTGCGGGAAGTGTTGCAAAAACCGGCAACATCCGCCGCAGTCGCTCCGGAGATGTCGCTTGTACCAGAACCCGCACCGGCATTCGTGAGCACTCTCCCCTCCTCATTTCTCAATGAGCGCGTCCGCGCATCGCTCGTCAATATTTTTTGTCTTTCGGAGACGGGAGGATTCTTCCGCCCCGTGAGCGCAAGTGGCAGTATCATCGACGAACGCGGGGTGATACTCACCAACGCCCACGTTGCTCAATACTTCCTCCTCGCCGACAATCCGAGCGTGGGGAATATAGCATGCACGATTCGCACCGGTTCTCCCGCGCGTATCGCCTACAAGGCCGAGCTTCTCTACCTGCCGCCGGCGTGGATGAACGCGAACGCGCAGTACATCGTGCAAGATACCCATCCTGCAACAGGAGAAGACGACTACGCCCTCCTGCGCATCACCTCGTCGGCACGTTTGGGAGAATCGCTTCCCGACAGTTTTCTCGCCCTTACACTCTTCTCGTTCGCTTCATCCACACTTGAGAACACTATGCCCATCCTCATCGCGGGCTATCCCGCCGGTTTTCTCGGCGGTATCACCATCAATCGCGAGCTCTGGGCGGCGACGAGCTTCACCACGCTCGGCGACATCTTCACATTCAAAGATGGAGACAATCGCACCCCCGATTTCTTCTCCCTCGGCGGGGTAATCCAGGCGCAAGAGGGCTCATCGGGCGGTGCCGTCGTGAGTGCCTACGACGGCGTACTCTTGGGAGTGATCACCACACGCACCGCCGGCGCCACAACCGGTGAACGCGACGTACACGCCTTGAGCATCCCCTATATTGACGAGCGACATCTCATTCACACCGGCAAAAACATCATCGACTACCTGAGGGGCGATATCGCCGAAACGGCGCGTATATTCACTACCGAAACAGCTCCAAAACTTGCCCAACAACTTATTGACGTCATACGGTAAAGCTCGCGGAAGCTGCCCGCGGCCTTTCCATTTGTATCGAGTGTGCTAATCTGACATGAGACACACAATACATGGGAGGTGATTGGCATGAGTACTGTCCAAAAAAAGAAGACGGTCTTAAGCCGTCTTCCCACGATGAACCCGCAATTTTACATAGATCGAACCCTCGTGTGGATTACCGACAACCTGCTTGTGGGCGAGAAAGAGCCGAGCATATGGCGGACAATCATGCGCCATGAGCAAATTAAGGGATTGGTGGAGATTGCCGCCGAGGTGTGGGTGGAAAAGGCATCTCTCACGTACGGGCAAAAGCTGTCCGCCTATGTATACCTCTTGGAAATCGTCGAGATGCTCTGTATGGGTGCGATCAACAAAAAGGCCGTCGTCTATCAAGCAACGATGTGCGCCCTCTCCGGCTATCTTCCGAACGTCGGGATTATAACAGAATTGATGTTCACCGATGCGTACCAAGAGGAGGATGACGATACCAAAGAAGATTCTCCGGAGGAATATCTGGATATGTCGGCATTTGAAACCTATGCTGCCAGCATCAAGATACTGCCCATCCACAACCTCCGCTACATTAAAAAAAGAACACCTGCCGTCGTCATGGAGTTTTTGGACATCATAAGCGGCGTAAAACAGCCGACGCCAGAAGTCCAAAACGAAGGGGTGGAAGAAAACAAAGACGCTCTCGAGTGAGCGTCTTTTTTGTAAAACATCCTTTCCCTCCGCTCCTCTGCCAAAGGAAAAAGACATTATTTCCGCTTCGCCTTGGCGCGATCCGCTTCGGTGAGAAACTGCTTACGCAGACGCACATTCTTGGGCGTGATTTCCAAGTACTCATCTTCGCCCACAATCTCAAGTCCCGACTCGATGGTAATCTCGCGCGGTGGTACGAGCACGATAGCATCGTCTGAACCGGAGGCGCGCATATTAGTGAGCTGTTTGCCCTTGGTCGGATTGACCGACATCTCCTCACCGCGTGAGGAGGCACCGATGACCATACCTTCGTAGACCTCCGTCGCCGGAGCAATGTAGAGCACGCCGCGCTCCTGCAAATTGCCGAGTGAGAAGGCGAGCGTCTTGCCCGTCGCCATGGAGGACATCGAACCGATGATTCGACGCTCAATGGCCCCCGCGTAGGGCTTGAAGCCCACGACACGGCTCGTCATAATCCCCTCGCCTTTCGTGTCCACAATAAACTGCCCGCGATAGCCCAAAAGACCGCGTGTGGGTCCCTCAAACATGAGGCGCGTCTGAGTATCTTTATTTGCCATATTCGTCATGATGGCCCCGCGACGACCGAGCTTCTCGATAACCACGCCTTGGTATTCCGATGGGATGTCGATCGTTACCTCTTCAAATGGCTCCAAACGGACGCCGTTCTCCTCCTTTTCAATGACCTTTGGCTGAGAGACCTGAAGTTCATATCCTTCGCGTCGCATATTTTCCAAAAGGATTGCGATGTGCAATTCGCCGCGACCGGAGACTTTGAACATATCACCGCCGGAGAAATCAACCTTGAGACCAACGTTGATCTCGAGCTCTTTCTCAAGACGCTCGCGAATCTGACGCGAAGTAACAAACTTACCCTCGCGGCCGGCAAAAGGAGAGTTGTTGACCAAAAAATTGAGGGTGATCGTCGGTTCATCGACGTGAATGAGCGGCAAAGGAACCTGCTCCGCGGATGCGGCGATCGTTTCACCGATATAGATGTCGGGCAAACCCGCAATCACCACCACGTCGCCCGCCTTCGCCTCGGCGACATCCTCGCGTGAGATGCCTTTGAAGGTGAAGAGTTTGGTCACCTTGCCCGTGCGCGGAGTACTGTCGGGAGAGACGACCGTCACACTCTGCCCCGCTTTGACCGTACCCTCGTAGATGCGGGCGATGGCGAGGCGGCCGAGAAAGTTGTCGTAGCCGAGATTGAACGGCTGGGCGCGAAGCGGTGCACCGGCATCGCCGGTCGCCGCCGGCACCTGCTCAAGGATAACGTCCAGAAGCGGTGTAACGTCCTTGTTCTCATCGGAAAGGGCGCGCTTGGCGACACCCTCGCGGCCGATGGCGTAGACGGTGGTGAAATCCAACTGCTCGTCGGTGGCGCCGAGCTCCATAAAAAGCTCAAAGACCTCGTCGTGCGCGCGTGCAGGGTCGGCCGCCGGCTTGTCGATTTTGTTCAAAACAACGATTGGCTTGAGCCCCAACTCAAGCGACTTTTTGAGGACGAAGCGCGTCTGCGGCATCGGCCCCTCCTGCGCATCCACGATCAAAAGCACCGAATCAATCGAGCGCAAGACGCGCTCCACCTCGGAGCCAAAGTCGGCGTGGCCGGGCGTATCCACAATATTGATCTTCGTATCCTTATAAAAGGCCGCTGTGTTTTTGGCGTAAATAGTAATACCGCGCTCGCGTTCAAGCGCATTACTGTCCATACTCATACCCTCCTCAAACATGCCCGTCTGGCGCATGATGGCGTCGGTCAAGGTCGTCTTGCCGTGGTCGACGTGGGCGATGATAGCGATGTTGCGGATTTCCATAACGTCCCACAACAATACACTCCATTTCATAAAAAGTCAAAAAATGCTGTGTTTGCACACAGCGTTGTAACCCCTCACCACATTAATGTACGTTTTTATAACAACCATCCCCGCGGCAGAGCCGCGGGGAAAAAGGGACTATACCAAACCTAGCTGCGCGCAGGCGTGCGGCGCTTCTTTCTTGACCACCCTGCACAGGGTAGCGACTCGGTCTATGTCGGGAACCAATCGAATGTCTTGCCAGTAATCCTCCACACCTGTCGACAAACGCCTTTGTTAAGCCATATTTAAAAACATTGTTTTTAGTGATTTTTCGAAACTACGTTGGAGAATAAGGATTTTGTTGTTTTGGGGTGTGGAGGGTTACAAGGATGCGTATTGACACCACCTATCATATTCTATATAATTTAGTGAACATATTCACTATATTTTACTTAATTTAGTGAATATGTTCACTAAATTATCTACAAAATATGCACACATTTGGCGACAGAGCTATAAAAAACAGCGTACTATCAAACTTTTTTAAGGGAAAAGCCATTATTATCATCGGCCCACGACAGGTCGGCAAGACAACCTTCGCAAACACCATCATACGCACCTATGAAGATAACGGCGTAAAAGTACTGCGGATAAACTGCGACAACCCCACCGACAGAGAGGTACTTACCGACAAAGATCTTTCTTTTCTTGAGAAATTGGTGGGCGACGCGCGCGTTATCTTTATTGATGAAGGACAAAAAGTATCCACCATAGGACAGACCATAAAACTGCTCATCGACCGATTTGGAACAGAGAAGCAAATTTTCGTTACCGGATCATCGAGCTTTCATCTCTTAAACCACACGCAAGAAGCACTCACCGGCAGAAAATACGTCTACAGCCTCTACCCCCTCGCCTTTCTAGAACTCTACAAAGACACACCCCTTACCGCGCAGAAAGAATTATCGACGCACCTTATCTACGGCTCATATCCTGATGTCATCAATCAGGCAAGTTTTGCTGAAAAAAGAGAGGTCATAACCGAGCTCGCCTCAAGCAAGCTCTACAAAGACATCTTGGAGTTTCAAGATATTCGCAACAGTAACGTGCTTCACACCCTCTTAAAAGCGCTCGCGTTGCAGGTCGGCTCCGAAGTCTCGTATACAGAATTGGCGAATACCGTTGGCATAGACAAAAACACCGTTGAGCGTTATATAGACCTTCTCGAGAAAAGTTTTATCCTCTTTCGCCTTCCACCTTACTTTGTCAACAAGAGAAAGGAGATACGGAAATCAAAAAAAATATACTTTTACGATACCGGCATACGAAATAGCATCATACAAAACTTCAACCCACTCGACGCGCGCGACGACCGCGGCGTGCTGTGGGAAAATTTTCTCATAGTGGAGCGCATGAAGCGAAATGAATATCGTCGCCTCATGCCCCATAGTTATTTTTGGAGAACGTATGGCCAACAAGAGATTGATTATGTCGAGGAATACGACGGTGTGCTCTCCGGATATGAATTCAAGTTCTCTGACAAAAAACAACCAAAACCCCCAACAGGGTGGATAACAAACTACAAAGACGCAATGTACAGTGTCATAACACCCGAAAACTACCTCGATTTTATTGTGTAAATCTGACTCAACAAGAGGAATTACGGCGGACTGCAAAAGTAGATTGGGTCATACAACAGCACAGCATAAAAAAACGCTGTGTTGATACACAGCGTTTCACCTCCCCCACCCTATATTCAGATTATCCCGAATACAACTCCTCCGATGCTCAAACAATACAACAAAATCGTCCCTGAAATAATTTTATCCTTAAATGTCCCTATTTTAATAATCACATCATCCTCCTCGTCAATAAAAATCTTCCATACTGACGAAATCCTATACGTTGCGCCGATAATGGCGGCAACAAATGCGCTCCCCCCAAGTAGATTAAGAGGAAAAAAATGGTACACCTCTTGCAAGGCATGCCAACCAATCGTGATGGGTATTACCAAAATAGCGATTGTGAAGAATAAGAAGTCAAGGAAGTTTACAGTCTCCTCATCCATCCCACTTTTGACCACCATCTCCTTCTGTTTTTCCTTTATCTCCCCCCTTAAAATCCTTTTATTCTCTGGCCTCATTACCAGATAATATGCTTCCAGCCACCCGATTGCTGTCAGCAAAATCAATGCGATCGGGAGGGTATAAAGAATGACCCCAATACCAAGAAGACCAATAATAACAGGAACCATACACCATCTCCATCGGCCACACCTCACCGACATGTTGTCAAAAAAAAAGGCGCACGGTGATCTGCACCCATACCTACTGTGGAGTGTAAACCAAAAAATTAATATTGTCAACCACCTTGACGTCATCTTTCGTTGTGGTGCAATTTCGGCTGTTCTATACTCGCCTCAATTTCCTTTTTGACGTCGGAGAGCACCTGCCCTTCATCAAGGAATATCTCTATTTTTTCGACAGCATCTCGTATTTCCCGATCGATTATTTCCATAGTGATCTCATCGGTACAATATCTTTGGTTTGTTCGGAGTGCTTCAAGCCTGACTACCGCACAACATAATTTTTCAATCTTCTCCGTTCTTTCTGGAGAGTGGATATCTTTGGTGATTTCGATAAGGCGCACCATAAGACTAGTATTGGCACGGTGTTCTTGCACTTCATAATCATCGATTCTCTTCACCTTTGCATGTTTGAGATTATGCTCGGCTTTTTTACGAATTCTGGCAAGTTGTTCCGCTATCGCGTTTTTTTGATTTTGACTATCCTGAGCATTAAACCTTTCTGTTTTAAATAGTTTAAACATATTTCACTTTCCGCACCCCAAAAGCAGGACACTTACTGTTGTTGATAATGATACACCTCCGGTATCTTAAACCCAATACATGTTCTCGGTCGGTTGTTGAGAAAGGAGTGGATAGACCGCATGATACGGTTTTTTATCTCTCACACATCTCATCTTGCGCAAACATTCACGATTTTTTGGAGGGTGGGGTGGAGAGAGGTATCTATACAAGTCGCCACATATCCCCCCTTTTTTTGATAAACCCCTCTGTCTCGAGTGTCGCGGCGAGGCGCGCGACGCGCGCCTCGCCGCGATCCATCGTATGTGCCATCACTTCTGTTGTCGCCACGCCATCGCGCGCGAGAATTTTGAGGATGTTTCCCCGCACATAGCGGTCAGAGGTGGCAAATGGTTTTTGTGTGATGTGGTGCGCGCTGCGTCGGGACGGATTTTTGTGCTTTTCTTTGAGCATCACGCCATAATCCATAAGTGCCCAATACCACTCGCGCGGGTTTTCCATATCGAGTGCCCGTGCGACGAGTGGGAGGAGTTCTTTGTCGTGAATCGCGCCGTGATCAGATTTCCAAAACTCATGGATAAAAACCGCGCGAATGTTGGTCTCAATAAAGACCTCCGGCTCGTTGAACGCATAGGCGAGAATTGCCCCCGCCGTCGCGGGGCCGATGCCGGGCAGTGCCTCGAGTACTGCGCGCGTACGTGGCACTTTGCCTTTGTGATCACGGACGATTATTTGCGCCGCTTTGTGGAGATTGAGCGCACGGCGATTATAGCCGAGTCCTTGCCATGCACGGATGACATCGGCGGCGCTCGCCATGGCGAGCGCCGCAACCGTCGGAAAAAGCTTTGTAAATTCGGCAAACTTCACCACAACCCGCGGCACTTGCGTTTGCTGAAGCATAACCTCCGAGACGAGGATATGATAGGGCGTAACCCTTTTTCCACTTTTGCCATCGCGCCAGGGCATCTCCCGCCCCTCTCTGCGGTAATGCGCCCAGACCCGCTCGCGAAACGCCCCTATCTTTTTGTCCGAAATGCGGATCATATGACATGTGGATAAACTTGATTTTTAGAAGATGAAGTGCTATATTGTGAACAACTTGTGAGGGCATTGAGCTCTCCCACGGTTCAAACATTAAACCGTAGCCAAGCTACAAAAATCCGCCTTCGGGCGGTTTTTTGTTTTTCAATCACACAAAGGATCACCGTCGCATAGTACTTTTTTACCGCGCTCTTTATCCATCTTCCAGAATGGAATGATGCTATAAAAATAATGTTCACCGCCACCATCTTTTCTCACAATTATTTTTAATCGAATTTTTTCCTTATGAACATAAATGAATTCATAAAAACAAACTCGGTTTAAAACCTCATCCCACGAACCATAATTCTTCTTTCTGACATATGTCTCTTCTGTGTGAATTCCTTGAAGTGTATGAGCCATAACCAAGATCTTTGGAGCAAGGGGCACAAATTTCAATCTCATATATTGATCACTTCTTTTGCGTGATCGTTCCCAATCTTTGAATTTTATATGATCCAATCCTTTGGTATTAAATTTTACATAACATCCAAAATAGGGACAGAACACTTTTTCTATTTTTTTATACGCCGCCTCGGCATGTTGTTTTGCACGATCAAAAATCTCACCCGAGATTTCTACATCTTTTGCTTTTTTTGCAAACTCACGATCCATAAATACCCTTCCTTACACCATCAAGATTATACAAGAGTACAACGAAAAACCCCAGCGGACCTTGCGGCTGGCTGGGGCGTGTATATGAATACTATAACCCTTCCCACCTTGAATAGTGAAGATGAATGTGAGGGATATCAAAAACACCCCCGCAACCGCTCCATATTTTCACCATCCGGCCCGTTGCCCTCTATGCCGGGCACTTCGAGGAGCCATGCTGCCTTGTGCAGGCGTTTTTCTGTGGCGAGTACGCGAAAGGCCTCCATTCCAATATGCCCATCGCCCAAGTTCTCGTGGCGATCGTTGCACGATCCGCACGCCGTCTTGGAATCGTTTATATGCAAGGCGACAAGATTGCCCTCGCCCACCTCTTTTTCCCACGTATCAAATAACGCCTTCGTCTTTTCTGGTGTGTATTCATCAATAATCCCCGCCTCAAAGCCGTGTGCCGTATCGTAGCACGTCTCTATGCGTGAGGCATCGCCCACCAAGCGCATAAGCGCCCCGATCTCCTCCGGCGTCCTACCGATCTTGTCTCCCCCGCCCGCCGCGTTTTCTATAACAAGGGGCACGGTTCCCGAAACCTTATCCAGTACCTCGTTCATCCCCTCTGCCGCCAATGCAAGGGCTTTTTCTTTGTCCATCCCCTTGCCCGAGCCGACATGAAAGATCACCCCGTCCGCCCCCATTCCCTCTGCAATCGCCAGATGCGTCGCCAAGTTTATGACCGATTTTTTCCGTAAATCCGCCTCGGGGCTTGCAAGATTGATCAAGTATGGCGCGTGCAGATACACCGCCTTGACCATACTCCCCGCTCTCCGCTCCTTAAAACGCGCGTAATCCTCTTCTGTTGGGAGCTTGGGAAACCACTGACGCGGCGATGCGCCAAAAAGCTGAATCGCCGTCGCACCAATCGCCTCGGCGTTATCTATTGCTTTGTAGAGCCCTCCGGCGGCCGATACATGCCCGCCAAGCAAGAGATTGGAGTGTTTCATGTGAAACATTCTACCATGTTTCATGTGAAACGATTGTATTACGGCCACAGTATGCTAGACTTTGGAAACATCGCGGGATGTGGTGTAACGGCTAACATCCCTGGTTTGGGACCAGGTGACTCCGGGTTCGAATCCCGGCATCCCGATCATTTCGATACAGGTTTCACATGAAACATGTTTCATGTGAAACGTTATAAGACCACGTTTTCCCTAAACCTTACCCGTGCAGTCCGATCTTTTTGATCCACAAATACCGCCGCAATATCAAAAACCCAGCGAATTTCTTGTGTCGGATCACCATGATCTCGTTCAACATCCAAGAGATAGGAACGGATCACGCGCCGCAAACGCTGGACTTTACGAGGATGTACAGCATCTTCCGGTTGAAAGCGTGTTTCATGTGAAACATCACCAGACTGTGTTTCATGTGAAACACGTTTCCATGTAACGCTCTTTACCTCTACAAAATGCAGTAAACCGTTTCGCTCTGCCACAATATCCAACTCTCCCCACGGTTTTCTATAATTTCTGACAATAATAGAAAAACCCTTATTTTCCAAGAATTTACAAGCAATATCTTCCCCCAGAGCACCCAATTCATTATGTTTTGCCATGATTCATCAGAGTATATCGGATAGTGAAGACTTTTGTTAGGGGAATGTTTCACATGAAACACTCAGTGATCCACAAAGCACCAAAACCATAATTCATGGGAATGTTACACATGAAACCTTAAAAATGTTTCACGTGAAACATTTTTAAGGTTTTTTCATACCTTTTTGACCCATTTTACCAAAAAACATTATTTTATAATGGTTTTTCAGATAAAGACACGCGTATAGAGCATAGAAAAGACACATAAAATACTGTCTTTTATACACATGTTCACAGAGTTATCCCCAGTTTTGATAAAAAATAAGGTCTATTTTTAGAATAAAGTCATGGATTTAATGCGACGGCCTTGATGTGTCGCATAGCGCTGAGGAACTCTCACCAACACAAAAAGAGAAGTACGCGCAAGGCAGTCTGTTTACGGCAAATGAAACAAAAACAAAGACATGGAACAAAACCCTCTTTGCAGTATTTTGAGAGCCTCGCGCAGGCGACCTCGCAAGGGAGCCGAGCGGAGCACCAGTTTCCGCAGAAACTGGATGTGTGCTCTCAAAGTACTGCAAAGAGGGTTTTGTGGAAAAAAAATAAAACCCTGCGCGGAGATGCAGAGTTTTACAACGAGAGAGCAGGTGAGTGTGCCTAGCTCCCTTATTCCTTTTGTGAGGGGGTTTTCTTCTTATTTCATTTTAATAAAGAACAGTTACTCCTAAGGATCTACGTTGAAGTCCGGGGAAGTGCGCGATTATTTTTATGCCAAACCGGCAAATGGTTGTGCGCTTCTCTGTCTTTCAACTGGTCTGCATACAGTATACAAAAGGACACGCATAAAGGACAAGTACCTGCCTGTGGATAAGTGTCTTTTATGGAATGTCCTTTATGAACGGGCACGAAAAAACCCGCCGTATCGGCGGGTTACTGTCATACTTCTTTTGTCGCGTTGGCGAGCAGTTGCTCCACGTGCCCACGAATATCCTTAAATGCCGCTTGTCCATCGGCGTAGGCAATGCACGCATCGACGAATACTCTCTCCACCATCCGCCTAGCAAGCACTTTACAGAGGTGAGATGGTGGGGGATCGGGGAGGATCATCGCCCCTTCAAACGCTTGATTATTCCAATTGCTCACTACATAGTACCTATCCTTGTACCTAAACCCCACCCCTCGAAAGGTTTTGAAATATCCACCCATATCAACTTCTATCACATCAATGCATACGGTTTCGTTGTTCATATCAAACTCCTATGGTTTTTATCTGCTCTGCATTGTAGGGATTTTTATGCTGATAGCAAGCAATATAAAAGAACTCTTCCCGAGTTCTTTTATTGCCAGTGTGCGGGTAGGGAAATCTCTCACAGGTTACTAAGGTTTCTGTTCGCCCTTCGACAAGCTCAGGACTCCATAAACCTAAGTACCTGCGAGCCCGCCTCGCCGACAAACACTCGCTGTCGCTCGTCTTGTGTACCGGCTCCGGCTTTCGATTCTCCCTACCCATCACATCGGCATTAAAAAAATCTCTTGCCAGAGATTTTTTTGCCGATGTGCGGGTAGGGAGAATCGAACTCCCGTCTCATCCTTGGCAAGGACGTGTTCTACCACTAAACCATACCCGC
>CAYGCZ010000015.1:0-18754 GCA_964348495.1 uncultured Candidatus Saccharibacteria bacterium | reverse complement strand
GGTATGTTTTTCTCATGCATACAGTGTAGCAAAAAGATTATGAACAGGCTCTAAGAAAAAAGCAAGCGCATCTCTTTCTTTATCAACGAAAAAAGTGTATCGTATGGCTATGAATGAAGTACGTAAGAGGATACTGACTGGAGATACACCGACCGGCAAGCTTCACCTGGGTCACTATGTCGGCACGCTTGAGAATCGTGTGAAACTACAGTCCGAATATGAGACGTTTGTCATCATCGCAGATGTGCATGCGCTCTCGACGCTTGCAAAAGAACCTCGGCTGATCGGACAATATACGCGCGAGGTGTTGCTTGATAATCTTGCCGTTGGACTTGATCCTGAACAGGTGACTTTTTTTGTAGAATCGGGTGTGCCTGAACTCTACGAGCTCGCTTCATTTTTAAGTATGTACGTCTCGCACGCTCGCGTGCTTCGCAATCCTACCATAAAAGACGAAATCCAAAATAAAAAATTGGGGGATTCATTCAGTCTCGGGTTTGTAAATTACCCTATCCTGCAAGCTGCGGATATTCTCTCGGTGAGGGCGCATCTCGTACCCGTGGGTGTTGATCAGGTTGCGCATTTGGAGCAAGCGCGGGAGCTCGCCAGAGATGTTAATACAATCTCAGGAAAACCGATCTTCCCTATCCCTGAGGCCCGTGTGGGTGTTATTGGTAAATTGATAGGCACTGATGGCAATCCCAAGATGAGCAAGTCTGCCGGTAATACAATCTTTCTGTCCGATACTTCCGACAAGATTCGAGAAAAAGTAATGAGCATGTACACCGATCCTAAGCGCATACACGCTACGGACCCTGGAACAGTAGAAGGCAATCCACTCTTTGTCTATCTCGATGCTTTTAGCGCAAAGGGAGATCATGAAAAAATATCAGAATACAAAGAACGTTATAGGAAGGGAACGGTGGGGGATGTGGAAGTAAAGCAATATCTCGTAGATGTTTTGGAACACTTTATTGCTCCTATGCGTAACAAAAGACGAGAGTACGAAAAGGATGATGCGTTTCTGATGGCGCTCATTGAGCGTGGAAATGAGAAAGTGCGCCATGAGGCGGCGCAGGTATTGGATGAATTGAAGGGGGCATTTCAATTTTTTGTGTGATACATATCGTAAGGCGCAGCTTTTTGGTTGTATCCGCCGTCTATTACCGCAGATGATCTTCCGCGTCGGTATGATGTGATTTTTATGAAACTCGTCCTTGCGTTTGTTGAGGACAAGGAGCGGTTGCTTGGTGTCGTCAAAAAACTGATGAACCCCGGAGGCGTCTTCGTACTCATCACGCCGGTCATCGCTGATCCTCGGGTAACCGATAAACGCTTGCGCGCAATCTCGCTTGATCAAAAAGAAATCGATACCCTGCTCCCCGCATTCTTCTCATCAGCTGAAACATATCACACGGATTATTTTGAAGAATGGGGCGTGCGGGCGACATATATTTTGAAATAAGGATTGTCTGCGCACCGAGGGCAAAGATTATGTCGTGAAAGACGGGGATGTGATTGAGTTTCGGGTGCAATCACGAAGGAATAGGGACCATCCGTATTTTTCTCAGAATTATTTATACGCATCTTTGCGGTGCTTGATGCGCAAGATGGTGAGGAGGGTGAGTGTGTCTTTAGTGTCGTATTCAAAAATGGCGCGGTAGTCGCCGATACGGTAGCGATACATACCATGCAAGGGGCCTTGGAGCGGCTTTGCTTTCGCCAAGGGGTCTTCTTGTGTATATCGTTGTATGGTCGTTACAATCCGCGAGGCGGTGCGAATATCGCATGCTTTGAGGTCTTTGCGCGCGGTGGCTGTATACAGGACGGTGATGGCCTTACTCATATCAGGCGAATTCGGCGAGGATATCCGCTTGCGAATAGACACGGCCTGTAGCAACATCGTTTTTTGCCGTCAGTATGTCGGCAAAAAACGATTCAAGACCCTCGTTTTCGGCAAAAGGAGTGATCTCAAAGAGAGGTTGATTGCGGCTCATGACAACGAAACGTTCCTTGCCTTTGCGCGCACGGCGCACATAGCTTGTGATATTACTGCGAAACTCTTTGATGCCGATAAATTTGGTGGTCATACAATAGGTGTACCTGTAAGTGTACACCATAGAGGCGGGGCGTCAATCTTCCTGCTGTATCATTGAACACAACCTGTCTTGTGGTATAGTTTTGATATATCCACGCATCATTTTTCCTCCCCCTATGAACACCCTTTTTGCCACTTCGCGGTTCTTAAAGCTCGGCTTCGGCTTGGCGATCATTTTGATCCTCAACCTCTTTTTTATCTTCAGTACCCAGCTCGTCTATAAAGAGCCGCAGTACGACACCTTCTGCGGCAATCCGCAGGTACGGATCATCCCGCAGACGAAGGATGAATGTTTGGAGGTGGGCGGCCAGTGGACGGACGATCAGTTCATCCAGAAGGGGATCCCGCGCTCGGCGATAGACGGCCCCACAATCGAGGTGGCGCGCGAGGGGTATTGCGATGCCGACTTTACCTGCCGGCAGACCTACGACGACGCGCGCAAGCTCTACGAGCGCAACTTCTTCATCATCTTGGTCGTTCTCGGCACCCTCACCCTCATCGTGAGCTTCGTTGTCCGCACCATCGAGGTGATCGCTCCCTCACTCGCCTTTGGCGGTGTTCTTTCGCTCTTTATCGCCTCGGTGCGCTACTGGAGCGAGATGCAGGATTACCTGCGTGTCGTCATCCTTGGGCTTGCGTTGGTGGCATTAATTGGGTTGGGTGTACGTTGGTTCAATCGCAAAGAAGGCGAGAGTTTTATTCCTCCACAAACGTCTGAGAATGCAAAAAATAAGGATGTTATTGTTGCGCAGGCGTACAATGATACTGCAATCATCGGTCTCATCTTGTCTGTTGTTGCTATCTTTGGTGTAGGATTGGCTGGTATCGCGGGATTCATACTTGGCATTGTCGCTTTGGTGCAGATTAAATACACTCATCAAAAAGGGAAGGGGATAGCAATCGCCGCCATCGCCGTTGGGTTTATTTGGAGTTTTGGTGTGGACTTTTTGAAGCGATTAATCGAGGCAGGGTTTTAAATTAATCAAAATATATGAATGAGAGAAAAAAATTCAGAGATGTTTTCTCAGAAAATAAAGATGATTCACTCACTCTTTTAATCGATGTCAGAATAAAAAAAGAAGATTTTTCAAAAGGGATATCTTTTACTGATCATGATGGTCTTGCGGGTGTAGACTTTCATAAATTTAGGTATCTAGACCTTGGCGGTAAGACTACTGATGGAGTTTTTGAAATTCTTGGTTTTTACCCTGAAGAATAATCATGCTTCAGAAAAAGAAAAAAGCAGGGGGCGGTGGTGGTAGCCTATTTATAGGCCTAGATTCTGCACAAGAAACAGGTAAGGTTGCTGATTCGGTGTTCAATGTCCTTTTTGAGCAACGAATGGAGGGGGTTCTAGAGAGATTAGGTAAGCAGGAAAGCCAAAGTTTTCAGATAATGTTGGGGTCTGTAATAGCTGCATTTTTGATCCTTGCTGCACTAATTTGGGGAGCATGGGAATTTATCGGGGAGTATAATCAACACTATCTTGATGCTCAAAAAAGTTTCTTAGATGAAATAAATATCCTAAGGAAAGAGAATTTTGAGCTAAAGGATACATTGTCCCGTGAAATCAATGATATTAAAAGTAAGCAGGGATATTTAGAGAGATTTATTCTGAACTCTAAGCAATAATTCAGTGATATTTTTCAAATCGTATTGACTAAAATGAAACAGTACGACCACAACGAGATAGAAAAGAAGTGGCAAAAGCGCTGGGATGAGGCGGGGGCCTTTCGCACGACAGACGGCGGCGATAAGCCGAAGTGCTATGTGCTGGATATGTTTCCCTACCCCTCGGGCGAGGGTCTGCACGTTGGCCACCCTAAAGGGTATATTGCGACCGACATCTACGCGCGCTTCAAGCGAGCGCAGGGCTTTAATGTACTTCATCCGATGGGGTGGGATGCTTTTGGCCTGCCTGCGGAGCAGTACGCTCTGAAGAATAAAGTGCATCCGCGCGTGGCGGTAGAGAAAAATGTCGCCCGCTACAAAGAACAGTTGCGGACAATCGGCCTCTCCTACGACTGGGAGCGCGAGATCAACACCACCGACCCCGCCTATTATCGCTGGACGCAGTGGATCTTTTTGCAGATATTCAAAAAAGGATTGGCATACGAATCGCATGAGCCGATCAACTGGTGCCCTTCATGCAAGACGGGGCTTGCCAACGAAGATTTGGACAATGGCCGCTGTGAGCGGTGCGACTCGGTGGTGGAACAAAAGCCGCTTCGCCAGTGGGTGCTCAAAATCCGCGAATACGCCGATCGGTTGCTCGACGGGCTCGATGCCCTGCCATGGCCCGCATCGGTCAAAGAGTTGCAGAGGAATTGGATTGGGCGTTCCGAAGGCGCAGAGATTGATTTCAAAATTAAGAATACTCAAGTATCGATCAAAGTTTTTACGACGCGGCCGGACACGCTCTTTGGCGCGACATATCTGGTGCTTGCTCCTGAACACTCGTTTGTGACTACTCACTATTCACTATTCACGAATCACTCGGACGTTTCTGCTTACACCGAATCAGTCAAAACTAAAAACGAAGTAGAACGCACCGCCGAGGGCAAAGAAAAGACGGGTGTGCGTTTGGAGGGGGTGGTGGCGGAGAATCCCGCGACAGGGGAGGAGATTCCTGTCTTTGTCGCGGATTATGTCTTGCCGCAGTACGGTACGGGAGCGATTATGGCGGTGCCGGCGCACGATGAGCGGGATTGGGAGTTTGCCAAAAAATATGATCTTCCGATACGGCAAGTTATCTGCGACCGCTATCCGGAGCCGACGTGCCCTGTTTTGGAGGGTGCGTTTACCGGCATGGGGCATCTGGTTGGGTCGGGCAAATTCACGGGAATGACATCGCAGGAGGCGAAGAAAGCCATCGGCGAAACGTTTGGCGAGATGCGGGTGCAGTACCGCCTGCGCGACTGGGTCTTTGCGCGTCAGCGCTACTGGGGCGAGCCGATCCCGCTTATTCATTGCGAGAAATGCGGTGTGGTGCCTGTGCCAGAAAACCAGCTTCCGGTGCTCTTGCCCGATGTTGAGAGCTATGAGCCGACGGGGACGGGCGAGTCGCCGCTTGCGGGTATCGAGGAGTGGGTAAACACGTCGTGTCCCTCATGTGGCGGGGCGGGAAAACGCGAGACCAACACGATGCCCCAGTGGGCGGGTTCGTGCTGGTACTATCTGCGCTTTATGGATCCGCACAATGACACGGCGCTCGTCGATTGTGCAAAAGAGAAGTATTGGGCTCCTGTTGATATGTATGTCGGCGGCGTGGAGCACGCGACACGACATCTCATCTATGCGCGTTTTTGGCACAAGTTTCTTTACGATATCGGCGCGGTGAGCAGCGACGAGCCGTTTATGGAATTGCGCAACCAAGGGCTCATCATGGGTCCCGATGGTCGCAAGATGAGCAAGCGTTGGGGCAACGTGATCAATCCCGACGACGTGGTGGCGACCTATGGCGCCGACACCCTGCGCTTGTATGAAATGTTTATGGGGCCTTTTGAGGATTCCACGGCGTGGAGTACGGAGAGTATTATCGGCCCGCGGCGATTTTTGGAGAAGGTGTGGCGGCTCGCACAGCGAGCCGCCGAGGGCGTCGTTGATACGGATGCGACACTTCGCGAACTGCATAAGACGATCAAAAAAGTTTCCGACGACATCGCCGATTTCCGCTTCAATACGGCGGTCAGTGCGATGATGATGCTTGTAAATCATCTTGAAAAACAAGACTGTTTTTCACGTGAGGCATACCGCACGCTCCTCATCCTCCTTGCTCCCTTCGCACCTCACATTGCGGAGGAACTCTGGGAAGCGACAGGTGGAAAGGGGACTATGCGCGATACGGCATGGCCTGCTCATGACCCTGAAAAGATCAAAGAAACATCGGTTACGATTGCGATACAGATAAACGGCAAGGTGCGGGACACGATCGAAATCGATATTGATGCGCCCGAGGATCGGGTGATGGAACACGTCTTGGGTATGGAGACGATCAAGAAGTGGACCGAGGGGAAGGAGATCAAGAAACGTATCTATATTTCGGGCAAGATCGTCAATATAGTGGTTGGATAACTTTCTCTGTGCAGAGCTCTCGTGCACGTCCTGTATCGGGTAATATACGAAAGGTATTGACGCTTTTTGATATACATGCTAAAAAGAGAGTATTGATATTTTTACCAGGTATCTCCGCATACTATATTAATAGCTGTTACTATGAAGACTCTTACGTTCAAACCAAAGAGCGTTACAAAAAATCTTCTTGCTGTTTTATCGGACCGAGCGCAGGATGTTACGATCAATCGCTTCGGACTCGGCAAAGACGCAGAGAAGCAGACGCTTGAAGCCATCGGACGTCAGTACGGGATCACCCGCGAACGCGTTCGCCAAATCGAAAGTTTTGCCTTGCGCAGTATCAAGAACTCCGATGTGTTCAAAGCCGAGGAGGCCGCCCTCCACGAGTTGCGTTCCATCATCGAGGAATACGGCGCCATCCTTCCCGAGGATGAATTGCTCGACCTCCTCTCGAAAGATGCCGCTCTGCAAAATCATCTTACCTTCCTCTTGACCCTCGGGGATGTTTTTGACAAGAAGAAAGAAGACAAGCACTTCAATCATCGCTGGAGCGTGGATGACGAGATCAGTAATCGCGTTCATCAGGCACTTCATGGCCTCTATCAGAGTTTGTCGCATGACGATCTTATTCATGAGGATGAGATGATTGAGCGTTTTACCAAGAAACTCGGCACCGTCCCCGAGACCTACAAAGGAGATGAGGCGGTTTTGCGTCGCTGGCTCGGCCTCTCCAAAGTGATTGGCCGCAACCAACTGGGCGAGTGGGGATTGACAGCATCCTCAAATATCCGCGCCCGCGGTATCCGCGATTACGCCTACCTGGTCATTCGTCGCCACGGCGAGCCCCTGCATTTCACCGAGGTCGCCAAGAAGATCGCCGCGATGTTCGACCGCTCCGCGCATGTGGCAACGTGTCATAACGAACTGATCAAAGACAAAGAACGCTTTGCTCTGGTCGGTCGCGGCCTCTACGGCCTCACGGAATGGGGATACTCCAACGGCGTCGTCCGCGATGTCATCAAAGAGATTCTCTCCGAGGAAGGTCCGCTTTCTCGCGATGAAATCGTGGTAAAGATTATGAAGAAACGCTATGTAAAGGAGAATACGATCATCGTCAATCTTCAGAACAAGAACTATTTTAAGAAGACCAAGGATGGGCGCTATAGTATATAGTGAGACCCCCCGCGAAAAAATCCCCGTACGGGGATTTTTTCGCGGGGGGTATTTGTTTTCCTCTATACACTCCGTCGTGCCGTGCGGTATCATACAGAGATGGGATCGCCCGAATTTTTCGTGCAGACGATGGTGCTCATGGTGCCGCATATCATATCCGCCGCACCCTTCTCGCTCGCCGGCGGACTTTCTTGGGTGCTTTGGAACATCTGGGTATATTACGCCCGCGCGCGATTTTTGGCGAGTCAAAAGTACGTACTCCTCGAGATGAGATTGCCGGAGAACATCTACAAATCGCCTCTCGCCATGGAGGTGGTTCTTGATGCTCTCCACCAGACGGGTGGCGAGAGTACCTGGTACGATCGTCTGATACGCGGCAAGGTGCGCCCTCACTTCTCGTTGGAGCTCGTCTCGCTCGAGGGGCAGGTCAAATTCTTTCTCCGCACGCGCGAGGGACTTCGGCAGATCGTGGAGAACCAGATCTATTCGCAGTACCCCGACATTGAGATCTATACCGTCCCCGACTACACGACCCGCATTCGCTTCGGCAAAGAGGGCTCTGATTGGGCGGTGTGGGCCTCTGAATTTGAGCTTTCAAAGCCCAACGTCTTTCCCATCAAGACCTATATTGACTATGGTCTCAATAAGGAGTCAGTGGAAGAAGAGCAAAAGATCGACCCCATAACACCGATGATCGAGTTTCTCGGTTCACTCGGCCGTGGCCAACAGGTATGGTATCAGCTCATAATCCGTGCCGGTAAGGGTAAGGATGACAAGACCGGCTATTGGCACTACGATCTCAAAGATGAGGTTAAAAAGGAGATCGAAGAGATGACCAAGCCGGATCCGGTGAATGAAGGTGAGATCCCCAAAGAAAAGAAGCTGACCTCGCAGGACAAGCGCATCATTGAGGCTCTTGAGAAGAGTCTCCAGAAGCGTTGGTTCGACTGCGGCATGCGCGCCGTGTACCTGGCGCGCAAGGATGTTTTTAACGGGACGCATGTACCGGCGATGCTTGGCGTCGTCAAACAATACAGCTCACCCGACTTGAACGGCTTTAAACCAAAGAATGTGACGGATGTCGATTACCCATGGCAGGATATCAGCCAGAAAAAGCGTGCGCAGATGAAAGAAAGTCTCTTTGATGCGTATCGCCGCCGCTCATGGTTCTTCCCTCCCTATGAGCGCAAACCTTTCGTGCTTAATGCCGAAGAAATAGCGACGATCTATCACTTCCCGGGCGGTGTGGCACAGACGCCCACCTTCGGCAGGGTCGAATCCAAAAAGGCTGAACCGCCGATCAATCTTCCTCTGTAGGTATGAAATCACTGAACGAATCGACCGGAACGGGGGAGGTATCGATCGTCCTGCCACAAGAACGCTCTTTACGGCTACGATCGTGGCGTATGCGGCATAGGTGGCTCATTGCGGCGGTTCTGATTTTCGCCGCCATCGCCTACGGGTTTTTTTTGCGAGCGCCCTCCGATTTCCCCGTCGGGCGGCTCGTCTCCATTGAGCGAGGGACACCCCTCTCACAGATTGCCGAGGCGCTTGCGGCGCACAACATCGTCTCGTCGGCAACGCTCTTTACAATTGCGACCGTCGTCATGGCGGGGCAGGGGGGTATCATCTCCGGAGATTATTTTCTCAATGAACGCCAAGGTCTTCTTGCTATGACATGGCGCTTGACCTCCGGCGACTACGCGCTGACCCCGATTGCCGTGACATTTCCCGAGGGGGCGACCGTCGCCGAGATGGCTCGCATCGCGGCGGCGAAGTTCCCCGAGGTCGATGCTTCGGCATTTGAGGAGATGACGCGGGGTGATGAGGGGTACCTCTTCCCCGATACCTACTACTTCCTCCCCAATGTGCGTGTGCAGGATATCGTGCGCACTATGCGCGAGACGTTTGATCGCAAGGTTGCGCCGCTTGCGAGTATGATAGCCGCGTCAGGCTATTCCTTGCGCGACATCGTAATTATGGCATCGCTTCTTGAGGAGGAGGCGCGTACGACAAAGACGCGCCGCACGATTGCTGGTATCTTGTGGAAACGTCTTGCGATTGGCATGCCGCTTCAAGTGGACGCCGTCTTTCCCTATATCATCGGCAAGAATACCTACGAGGTAACCCTGGATGACTTGCAGGTTGATTCGCCGTATAATACCTACAAATACAAGGGCTTGCCGCCGGGGCCCATCACTAACCCGGGAATTGATTCTATTGAAGCCGCGCTCAACCCGATCGAGACATCGTATCTGTATTACCTCTCCGACGATGATGGCGAGATGCATTATGCGCGGACGTTTGAGGAGCATAAGGTAAATAAAACACGATATCTTTACTGAATCTATGAAAACTCACAACCTCGCATTTATTGACTTGGAGCTTACCGGTCTTGATCCTGCAAAACATGAGATCATCGAGATCGGTTTCATTCTCGTGCGACAAGCACCGCGTGAGGGCAAGGGGCCTCTTTTGGAAGTTTTGCAGGAGCGTGAGTGGAAGACGGTCCCCGAGCGTATCGAAGATGCCGATTCTGAGGCACTTGCGATAAATGGCTACACTAAGGAGGCATGGTGCGATGCTGTGCCGCTGGGTGATGCCCTCACCGAGCTTGCCGACATGACACCCGGGGCAATCATGGTTGGGCAAAACGTTGCGATGGATTGGCTCTTTTTGGAGCGCGCTTTCCACAAGACGGATGTTAAAAATACTATGCATTACCATCGTCTTGATACGATGCCGATGGCCTTTGCAAAATACTATGACGACCCCGCCTTGCAAAAATTCTCCCTACGCGAGCTCTGTGCATACTTCGGTATAACCAACGAAAAAGCCCACACCGCCCTTTCGGATGTGCGGGCGACGATGGAAGTGTACAAGAAGATAGTGGGGGTTGAGTAAATGGTGAGTAGAATGAATGCGAGGTCTTTGGTTCATACGAAAAAGAAACCCCCGCGAGCGGGGGTTTAATACCAATCAAAGAGGCGTTCTCTGAACGTTGGCTCGTGCAGATAAAGTTTTCTGCGTGTTCGATACACGCGCTCAATGTCCGCCAACCCTTCAATGTTGTAACCTACGATAGTGTTCTCCTTGATATGTCGCTCCACGTCTTGTTTGAGCGATGTCGGGTATATTGTGATCACCGTGTGCACGGTTTCTTGCTCAAAGATGTGTTTACCATCGCGTGCCGCAAGAATATTTTGAACATGCCGTAGTGCGCTCGCATAGAGGCGTACTGAATCATCTGCCGTCAAGGCAGTGAGCGGGGCGGTATAGGTCGCTCGCGGGGCGTACGCCCATGCGATGCCCTGGTCTTCGTTAAACGCTTCGTCGTGTATCCGCATCCCTGATAAATCGGGTGCCGCGTCCTGCAGGCGTGTGAAAATCTCTTCGCCTTGCTCGCGCAGGTCGGTGATCGCTACCGCCTTCACGTACACAATGAAGTGCCGAATAATGAGCATGTAAGCGACATGAACCATTGGCAATGGGGGGAAGTACGGTCCGGCTACATCAATCTTGAATTCAGTCAGTAATGGTTGAATCATTTCCATCTCCCGTTTCGTATGAAGTTGTACAAAAATGCTGTATTGGTTATAGCATGCGGAGGGTGAGGTGAAACCTGTACATTATGTATATATCATGGTTTAGTAACTCGGCAAATCAGATGTGCCGAGTTACCCGATGTAGGGCGCGGATGTTGTCGGTTGGTTTCTTTATAGGTTCCTCCAAAGAACCTGTACATATTCATAAAATCATGGTTCCATGTTTCTATGAACGAACGCGGGAAAAAGGTCTTCGTCGGCATGTCGGGCGGGGTGGACAGTGCTGTCTCTGCGGCGTTGCTCAAAGAGCAAGGGTACGACGTAACGGGGGTTTTCTTGCAGGTGTGGCAGCCGGATTTTTTGACGTGCACGCGGGGCGATGACCGGCAGGAGGCGATGCGCGCGGCGGCGCATATCGGCATTCCCTTCATCACGATGGACGTGGAGCGCGAATACAAAGAGGCGGTGGTGGAGTATATGATCAGTGAGTATGCGAAGGGGCGCACGCCCAACCCTGATGTGATGTGCAATAAGCATGTGAAGTTTGGTGTCTTTTACGACAAGGCGATGGGGATGGGGGCGGACTATGTGGCGACGGGGCACTACGCAAGAGTTATAGAGGAGCTCGTATCGGATGCGCCTGAGAAGCGGCATGTCCGATACTCGCTCCGACGCGGAAAAGATACAAACAAAGACCAATCATATTTTCTTTGGACGCTCACGAGCGACAAGCTGGCACACATTCTTTTTCCGGTGGGTGAGTACGAAAAGCCCCGGGTGCGTGAACGTGCGCGGAAGTTTGGCTTGCCCAATGCAGAGAGAAAAGACAGTCAAGGCGTATGCTTTATGGGGCAGTTTTCGATGGAAGATTTTTTGAAGCACTACATAGAGCCCAAGCGCGGCGAGGTACTCAATGAGGCGGGGGAGGTGATCGGGTGGCATGAGGGTGCGGCGTTCTTTACTCTCGGCAAGCGGCATGGTTTTACGATTACCAAAAAAACTCCCGACGACGCGCCCTACTATGTGGTGGCAAAGGATATGAAGCGCAATGCGATCACCGTGGCCCATGAGGCGGCGGAGGCGGGCTTCGCCGTGAACGAGGTGGTGCTTGAACAGGTGAATGTTGTCTCGGGCGAAGCTCTTGAAGATGGTTTTGCATGCATGGCACAGGTGCGGTATCGCGGCACGCCTGTGGCGTGCCGCGTCTTCGTCGCAGATCATACTACCGTGCGTGTGGTCTTTGATACGCCTCAAGAGGCGGTTGCGGCGGGGCAGTCGGTGGTTCTCTACGGTGGCGAGGTGTGCCTTGGCGGGGGAGTGATTGCGCGGACGATATGCTAGATGCTACACTGCCCTTAGAATATTTTTGATAGGTAGATTAAAGAGAGGAGAAATAGTATGAAAAAGATAGAGATCATGTGCCACGGTATCTTGGCACTTTACGCCTTTTGTCTTTATTACGGCATAAGCGCCGTACAATCTCTTGCATGGACGTCTCATGAGGTGTTGGCAATAGTCATTTCATGGGGGGTTGTGGTTACCCTGATGACGGGGAGTATCACCTACCTAACAGGTGTCAGCTTCATCCTTCTTGGTGCATGTCTCCATCGCATGACCCCGTCTGAAAAGGAGGGAAGGCGTGAGTCGATAGTGGAAGTTCTCGGTCGCTTTTTTTCATGGGCAGGATGCACATCGCCACGCGATGTATTGTCTGCCGGCACGCGCGGAGGGGTTGTCTCCGCGGCACTCGTAGTATCTTTTTGTCTGGCGCTTGCGTTAGTGGAGATGCTGTCAATCATATTGATTCCTATTGGAATTAGTATGATATTACTTCTCCTTATTTCTCATTGGGAAAGGGATGTCATATTCCTTCCGCGAGCATAAAACCACCCCCTTCATGATGAAGGGGGTTTTGATACTGCATGAAGAGGTGGCGTGTGGACAAACAGGTGCACATTGGTAGTAAGGATGCATGGTATACTTTCACTATTATATAGGCATTTTTACATTGTATGGAACCACATAAAACACTGACGATCATGACTGCGCTCGCGGCGCTGATTATAGGAAGTATCGGGGGATATTTCTTTGGATACACCAAAGGTGCGGAAGCGCAACGAGGTATCATGGAGGCGCAGATCGAGGCGGATCGTCTCGCCGCACAACAGGAGATTGCCGAAAAAGCCAATCCGTTCGCGGAGAGTGAGGAGAGCCCGCTTCCGGGGTATGAGAACCCTTTTGAAGAGACGACGGTCAATCCTTTCCAGTGATAGTGTTCCTCTAATCCTTCTCATCATGTCTTTCAAACACAGTACGGTATCCCTCATACTGCTCGCCCTCTTCGCGGTGGCGACTCCGTCGGCGATCTTTGCACAAGAGAGCGGTGCGTCGTCCGTCCAATTCCCCATCGCCGCGTTGGATGGATGCTCCTCTCCCGACGAATGCCGCGCCTATTGCGACCAGCCGGAACACGGCGAGGCGTGCGCATCATGGGCTTCGTCGCAAGGTATTGAGGTAAAACGGCGTCCGGCGGATGTCCCTCCTGAAGGCGGCCCCGGCGGTTGTACCTCTCCCGACGAATGTCGCTCCTACTGCAAGAACGAAGCGAATATCGACGAGTGCACCGCCTTTGCTGTGGAGAAGGGTCATATCACCAAAGAGCAGGCCGAGCGCATTCGTGCAGGCGGCCCCGGCGGGTGCCGTGATGTGCAATCGTGCCACGTCTACTGCTCGCAGGAAGATCATCATGAAGAGTGTCTTGATTTTGCCGTGAAGCACGGTATCATGACCGCCGACGAAGCGCGTGAGATCAAACAATTGGTCAAGCAAGGGCCCGGCGAGATCGGCCGACCGCGTATCCCGAGCGGCAGGGATATGGATGCCGGCCCGCGTATCAACAAAGAACGCGCTGAAGCGGCGCTGAAGGAGTCGGGTGGCCCCGGCGGCTGTACCGACCACGCATCGTGCGGGGAGTTCTGCTCTCTGGCGGCAAACGCCGAGACCTGCTTCGCCTTTGCCGAGGAACATGGCTTGTTCGAGGGTAGTGCCGACGACGTAGCGGCCTTCAAGAACACATTGAACGCCGAAGGCCCGGGTGGTTGCCGCGGTGCCGCATGTCGCGACTACTGCGAAGTTGAGGGTCGTGAAAGAGAGTGTTTGGAGTTCGCCGAGAAGCAGGGGCTCATCAAGCCCGAAGAAGCCGCGCAGATGAAGAAGTTCATCGAGGTGGCGGCGAAAGGCGGCCCCGGCGGGTGTCGTGGACGCGCGTGCGAGACCTACTGCTCCGATGAAACGCATCGCGAGGAGTGCTTCTCATTCGCCAAGACTTCCGGCCTCCTTCCTCCGGAGGAGCTTGAACGCTTGGAGCGCATGCAGGCCGCGGCGAAGTCGGTAGAAGAGAAGGGCGGCCCCGGCGGGTGCCGCAACGAAAAGGAGTGTCGTACCTTCTGCTCGGATACCACGCATTTTGAAGAGTGTGCGGCATTCTCCGTGCAGGCGGGTTTTCTTAAAGCGGAAGATGCGGAGCAAGGTTTGAGGCGTTTCGTGGAGCTTGAAAAGTTTGGCCCCGGCGAGGGAGGCTTCGGCGATCCCCGTGGGTTTGAACAATTTGAACAGAGTGGCATGATGCGCAGCCAAGATGGTGAGAGTGGTGGAATGCCATTTGGTAAGCCGGGCATGCCGCCTGCGGACTTCCAATCGGTACCGCCCGAATATGGGGAGCGTGCCAAGTTTGATGAACAGCGTACTCCCGGCCCGCGCCCGACCGAACGTCTACCTCTCCCATCGACACAGGGAGAATTTCCGGCAGGGGGTGATATGCAGAAGTTTGATCAGTATCAAGAGTATCAACGGTACCAAAATTTTGAAGGAGGCCCCAATGGCGGTATGCCGAGGATGCCTCCTTCCGGTATGCCATCACCGGAAGAGATGCAACACTATATGGAGAAGCATGAGGGGCAAGCACCTTCATTCCAGCCCGACATGCCCTACGCGCCTCAACCTTCATCGACCTATTATCCCTCTCCTTCGGGTGATTTTGCCCCCGATGGCGGGACGATGCCGCCTCCTACCGGCATCATGCCGGCAGTCCTCCTCTTTTTGAGCGGCGGGGTGCGATAACGACGAAGTGCGCGCAAAAAGACCCCCTTCATGAAGGGGGTCTTTTTGCGCGCACTTCGTCGTTCATGCCTCATACGGTATACTTACCTCATGTCAGGATTCTACAAACCGCATCGCAACCCAAATTGGAACTACGGCGGAGGCCGTTGGCGCTTGAGCCGTTCCAAGATCGACCTCTTCGCCCAGTGTCCGCGATGCTTCTATATCGACAACAAGCTCGGCACGGCGCGTCCGCCCGGCTTTCCTTTTAATCTTAACTCCGCCGTCGACCACCTCCTTAAAAAAGAGTTTGATGTGCATCGCGCCGCCCACCATCCGCACCCGCTCATGGAGACCTACGGCATCGACGCCGTGCCGTTTGCGCACCCGCAGATGGATACCTGGCGCGAGAATTTTGAGGGCGTGCAGTACTATCACGCGCCGACCGGTTTTACCGTCTCGGGCGCGGTGGACGATATCTGGCAAAACAAGGCCGGCGAGCTTCACATTGTCGATTACAAATCCACCAGCAAGGATGAGGCGCCGACCTTGGATGCCGAGTGGCAAGGGGGGTATAAACGCCAAATGGAGGTCTACCAGTGGCTTTTGCGGCGAAGCGGCTTTACCGTCTCCGATACGGGCTATTTCGTCTACGCCAACGGCCGCAAAGACGCGGAGGCCTTTGATGCGCGACTCGAGTTTGATGTCGTGATCATTCCCTACACCGGCTCCGACGCATGGGTGGAGCCGATTTTACACACGATCAAAACATGTCTTGATGCATCCGCCATTCCCGTATCGGGCGAGGCGTGCGACTACTGCACCTACCGCGAAGCGGTTGACGAAAGCGTCTCCAAACATACCGGCATCGCCAAAAAACCGGCAGGGTCCATCGGCAACGGCAGGTTGTTTTAACACCGTGGCGTGAGCACGGTTTCACACACAAAGCATATCTACCCCACTTAGGACTCGGAGTCCTAAGTAGGTGTTCTCGACGGCGAAGTGTTATACTAAAACCATATGAACGCAATTTTTGATCCGGTCTTTGTGGAATTCGCCACCCGTCTTTTTATCGCACTCTCCCTCGGTATGCTGATCGGCGTTGAGCGCGAAATGGCGGGCAAGGGTGCCGGCATGCGCACCTACGCGCTCGTCTCGATGGGCTCGGCGCTCTTCGTCGCCGTCTCGGTGATGGCGGTGGAACAATTCGGCGGTTCGGCGGTCGTTGATCCGCTCCGTATTCCTGCGCAGATTGTGAGCGGCATCGGTTTTCTCGGCGCGGGCCTCATTATCTTCAAGGAGCGGCTGGAGGGTTTGACGACCGCCGCGGGGCTGTGGGTGGCGGCCGGTATCGGCATGGCGGCAGGTTTTGGCTTCACCGCCCTTGCCGTTATCTCTACCGTCTTTACGATCTTCGTGTTTACGGCGCTGTGGTTCATCTCCTCAAAAGTGAAGACGGCCTATAATCACGACGCATCTCATGAAGATCATTATCACAGGATGGACTGATCGTCGTTCGTTGTATATCCAACGTGGCCATTCTTAAGAGCGGCGGCAAAGGCATAGGCGCATACCGAGAAGACGGCGACTGCCACCGCAATGCCGCCGACCAGCTCCAGTTCGTCATGTCGCAGGAAGGCCTCGCTCGCGAAGACCAACAAGAATGCGACAAAGATTTCCGAGATGAAGGTGGCGAGCATATAGCGCCACCAAGAGTATCTGATCGCTCCGAGCACATAACCGGGTATTTCTGCCGGCAAGGCGATGCGGAAGAGGAGGACAAAAGTGAATTGCGATTGTTCCGAGAGGTGTTCGCGGTAGTGTTCTATCGTGTGATAAAGCTTCCAGTTCCGGAAAAAAGGATGAGCACCATAGCGGCCTATAGTATAGGTAAGGGCTCCGCCGACCATCCAGCCGAGCATGAGCAGGGCGAAGGTCTGCGCACCGCCCCACACGACGACTGCAAATGGCACAATCGGTGCTGTAGAAAGCGGTGCGAACATCGCCGAAAGCGCCGAGAGAACGACAAATATCGCGATTGCGAGGGGTTGGTCGTGCGTTACTCGCCCTTGGAAAAATAGCAGCGCTTTGTCGAAGGCATCTCCGAGCGCGGGGATGTTCCATACGAGGACGGAGACGACAAGTGTGAGCAACCCCAATGTCGCCGCGTGGGTGGAGATGAAATATCTCATACCGTTCCAGTATAGCACGGTAAAAGTACCTTTTGCTTTTTTCGTAAATCGTGCTACAATCTCTCCACCGACCAAACGGTCGATCGCTGACAATTGCATACGGCCCTATCGTCTATCGGCTGGGAATGAAAAGCAAACAGTTTTGCTTTTCATGCGGTTCCGAGCGAATGCGAGGAAATCGCCGTTGTTGAGCGAAGCGAAACAGGCGATAGGCCCCTCTCACGGATACATAGTTTGCGAGAGGTATAAAGAGTTAGAGTGAGGAATTAGAGAGTACATAATACATTTCAAGATCATTGGCCCTATCGTCTATCGGCTGGGAATGAAAAGCAAACAGTTTTGCTTTTCATCCGGTTCCGAGCGAATGCGAGGAAATCGCCGTTGTTGAGCGAAGCGAAACAGGCGATAGGCCCTCTCACGGATCAAAGCGGGGCTGACTGATACATGGAGCGAAGCGACATAAGAAGCCAACTGCTTGGCTTCTGTGTATCAGTCAGAGCCGGAGCCATGCCGCATGCGACCGCAAGGAGCATGCGGCGGCGAGCCGGGTGAGGCGCGAGTGCCCGGAGCGCCGCAAGACCTTTTGAGCTGTTTTGTGAGCGAAGCAAAACAAAAGAGCCAAAAGGTGTACAGCTCCTGTAAGGAGAGCGAACACTTAGGTTTTTAGAGCGCGAAGCGCAAATAAAAACCTTAGTGATTCGTGACCGATTCCCCGTAGGGTTTCGAAACCCTGCGAGGAATATGATTGACAGCCACATATTGGCCCTATCGTCTATCGGCTAGGACAGATCCCTCTCACGGATCAAAGCGGGGTTCGATTCCCCGTAGGGTCATTGCTACAAAAACGCGCTCCATGAATATGGAGCCGTTTTTGTTCAATGACCCTACAGCGAGCAAACTGCTTTGCTCGCGTGGGGATGAGAAAGGCGCAGGCATGTTGTGCGACCCACAGGGAGCACAACAGCCGAGCCGGGGGCACAGCCAAGCGAAGCGTAGGCGAGCACCTAGTAACTCGTGACCGACTCCCCGTAGGGTCAGAAAAATATCTGCGGGGGGGGTGTTTGATTTTGTGACGGCGAACCTTTTTCGAGAGCTAATCGCACGCTCCGCGTGCGTGGTAGCTTTAGGCCAATGCGTACGCTCCGATTGCGTGGTGACTCTAACAATCCGACCATTTCCCTACGGGAACGGTACACCTTTCGCACCCGCGGTGCTCAAGGTCTTGCGAAGCTCCATGTATTCGCTTTTCACCTCGCGGACTCGGCGCTCCGTCCTCGTCCCGTTCCATCTTTCCATACTTATTTTTTCGCGGAGGGGATATTTGTATTATATGGCAATTTGGAATAATACACAATGGAATACTATGATATAAGTGTAATGCCAAGAGCCATTTATCAGGACGATCATAAGAAAATTGTAGAACGCTTGAAAAAAGCGCGTCTTGAGGTTGGTCTTGGACAGATTGAAGTCGCTGAAAAACTTGGCAAGACTCAATCTTATATCTCAAAAATAGAATCTGGACAGAGACGATTTGATGTTTTGCAACTCAAAGAGTTTGCAAAACTTTACAAAAA
>CAYGCZ010000014.1:0-19211 GCA_964348495.1 uncultured Candidatus Saccharibacteria bacterium | reverse complement strand
TCTTTTGACTCCTTGTTAATTGATCCTTGAATTCCGCCGCAGGCGGTCGAAAAAAGGGTATTCACATTCGTGTGGGTACCCTTTTCTCTTTGTGCGGATTAGGAATTACTGGACATGTTGATGTGTTGTGTACCAACAAAACCCGCCGGCACGTAGTGCCGGCGGGTTTTGTCTGTGGTGCGGTTACTTTTTGCCGTACTTCTCCGCGTAGAGGGAGAAGGAGCGTTCGGCGGCTTTTTGGGCGGCCGCGGCATCGAGCCATGCGCCGACTTTGACCTCTTTCTTTTGGAGGTCTTTGTAGACTTTGAAGAAGTGCTTGATCTCTTCAAGAATATGCGGCTCAACATCGCTCGTATCTTCTATGCCTTTGAAGCGCGGATCGGCGATGGGAACGGCGAGGACTTTTATGTCATCTTCGCCGCCGTCGTTCATCTCGAGGGCGCCGATGACACGAGCTTCGATGAGGCACCCGGGGATGAGCGGCTCATGCGCAAGGACGAGGACGTCGAGCGGGTCGCCATCCTCCCACAAGGTCTGCGGCACGAAGCCGTAGTTGGCGGGGTAGTGCATGGGCGAGTAGAGGACGCGGTCGAACTTGATAAGGCCGGTCTCTTTGTCGAGCTCGTATTTGACGCGCGAGAGCTTGGGGATTTCGATGATAACGTTGAGCGCCGAGGCGGTGCCGGGCGCGATATCGTGCCAGAGGTTCATACGTAGAGTGGATGGTAAATAGTGAGTAGTGGGTAGGGGCGAAACGGCGCGAATGCCTGCGGCATTCGCGCCGTTTCGCGTGCGAATTATTTTTTGTTCTCTTCCTCCGTGGTTTCTACAGGTGCTTCGGGTGCGGGCACTTCTTTGAGCACCTCGGGAGCATCCTCCGTGGTGGTTTCTATGGGCAATTCCGCAGATGCTTCAATCGTTGGAACGGGAGCAACCATACCGCCCTCCTGGTGGATGTCGATCCTCCAGCCGGTCAATTTTGCCGCGAGACGAACATTCTGACCGCCCTTGCCGATGGCGAGAGAGTACTGATCGGAGGCAACGGTAACGGCGGCACTGCGCTCGCCTTCGTTGAGGACGACATTCAAGATGCGTCCTGGCGAGAGGGCGCGCTCCACGAACTTGGCGGGGTCTTCGTTCCATTCGATGATGTCGATCTTTTCACCGCCGAGCTCGGAGGTAACGGTGTTGACGCGTACGCCGCCTTGGCCGACGCATGAACCGACTGGGTCGATGTGTTCATCGTGCGAGGTAACGGCGACCTTGGATCGAGAGCCGGGCTCGCGGGCGATGGCCTTGATCTCGACGGCACCGTTGCCGATCTCGGGAACTTCCATTTCAAAGAGTTTTTGGATGAACTGCGGATGCGATCGGGAGAGTTTTATGGTTAGCTCGCGCCCCATCTCTTCGATGGCGTAGAGGTAGGCGCGAATACGATCGCCCGGTTTGAAATACTCGCCGGGGATCTGTTCATTGCGGAAGATGATGCCGATCGCGCGTCCCAAATCCACGTAGAGGGCGCCGCGCTCCATGCGCTGGACGGTGCCGGAGACGATCTGCCCTTTGCGGCTCTCGTATTCGCCCATGACGGCCTCGCGCTCCGCTTCACGGATGCGTTGCATGATAACCTGTTTGGCGGTCTGTGCGGCGATGCGACCGTAGTCCTGCTTGTTTTCCAAAGCGAAGACAAGCTCCTCGCCGAGGCGTGCGTCCTTCTTCATCATACGGGCGTCCTCCAGGAGGAGGTGCTGTTCGGAGTTGTAGCGAGGGAGCGGGGCAACCTCACCCTCGGCGAGTTTCGGTGTCGGCTCGTGCATCACGCCGCGGCCGCCATGCGGCTTGCCGTAGGGGGTTTCTTCCTCCTCGTCCTCACCCTCCTCCATACGCACCGTGGATTCGTCTACGATGGTCTTTACCTGCACGAAACTGGTATCGCCGGTATCCAGATCGAATCTTGCTTTGACGACTTGACCTTTCTTGCCGTAATCCTTTTTATAGGCGGCGGCAAGGGCGTCCTCGATGGCTTCGAGGATCTTTGCTTTAGGGATATTGCGCTCCGACTCCAGTTGCTCCAACGCGGTTTTGAGTGCTTTAAGATCAAACATGATGGTAATTGAGTGATACGTTTAGTATACACGATCTACTCGTTATGTTTCTAAAAAAATGGGCCGCCTGAAGGCGGACCGTTACTGAATACCAGAATGATAGCATGAATATGCCTATTTTGTCAACTTGTGCCAGGGCATGAAAAAGAAAAAAGCAACCGGATCGGTTGCTTTTTGATGGGGGGTGGTTATCGTATTCCCCCGTACCCCCGAAATAATCTCTGGACATCCTTAGGGAGATACCGCGCAGGGGGGCTGCACGTCTCCTCAAATTGTCCCATCCCCGGGTAGACGAATTTTCCGGGGATGGGAATCATGGCGTCCATGCCATCCGTGATGTCGACGAATTGGATCGTCGCACCTTCCTTGGTGATATGGATCGTCTCCATGACTTCCGTGTCCTTGGCTCCCTGCATCCTTATTCCGAGGGACAGTTCATCGCCTTTGACGGCGACGATGCACCCCTCCCACCTATAGGCGGTATTAAACTCCGCCTGTATGGTGGGGTTGTCAATCTTGACAACCTCCCACACTATCCTTGTGTGCCTTGTGTGATTTTGATCGAACGCTGTTGCCCCCTCGGACGGGGCGACAAAAAAAATAAAAAAAAGAACCAGAACTGCTAGCATATCTTTCTTCTCCTCTTGTTGTGGTGAATATAAAAAAATCTAAACGCATTGTAAACAATTTATTGCAAAATGTCAATTTGTGTTGTACGAGAAGGACATCCATGGTAGAATGGGTATAGGTTTTTATTTTATTACACAACCACCGAGGAGGTGTGTCATGAGGAAAGGTGTACTTGTTCTTGTGGGGGTTGTAGTTCTAGTGGCCATGCGGGTGCCTGATTGGGTAAAGGTATTCATGTGTGAATCAAACAAGGATGTAGAGGTTCGCTCCGAATATGTCATTGGGGGGGTGCCCTGCAGTATAATTTTTAGACCTGAGGAGAGAAGAATGCTCCTCTCCTGCAAGACAAAGAAGGGATTGTACGCTCTTGAGGAGCTGGATCAAGATCAATAAGAGCGATAAGAGCGATGAGGGCGGACACTCGTGTCCGCCTTTTGTGTGTACAGCGGGCGCGCTTCGCCCGCCCGCTCTGCTACAATAGATATATGTACGTCGATGCGGAGCGTCTCAAAACTTTTCTCTTAGACTCGGGGCTCTTGAGCCGCGACGCGCTCTTGCGGGCGGAGCGCGATGCGGTGGCGCACGAGGCGACCCTCTCTATGGAGCTCGTGCGCACGGGTGCGCTCTCGGAGGATTCGGTGCGCCGCGCCGAGGCCTATGTGCTCGGCATCCCTTTTATTCGCCTCGTCGGCCAGAAGATCGACCCCGCCGTCCTCTCGCTCATCCCCGAGCCGATCGCGCGTATGCACCACATCGTCGCCTACCGCAAGGATGCCGGCACACTGGAGGTGGCGATGCTTGATGTGGGCGATTTGGAGGCGGTGGATTTCGTCAGGAAAAAGGTCGGGCTCAAAGTCTTGCCGCGCCTCACCGACAACGAATCCATAAAGACCGCGCTTCTGCAGTATCACAAGAGTTTGAAGGCGGAGTTTGGCGACATTATTCAGGCGGCGGTTACCTCCCTCAAAGATGTCTCGGGCAAGAATGGGGGAGATGATGCGTTTGAATTGAAGCGTCTCGCCGAGGATTTGCCGGTGGTAAGAATCGTCAATACGCTTCTGGAGCACGCCATCATTCAGAGTGCCTCCGACATCCATATTGAGCCGATGGAAAAGGAACTGCTCGTCCGCTACCGCATCGACGGCATTCTGCACGATGCGATGAGTCTGCCCCGCACCGCCATGTCGGCGATCACGGCGCGCATCAAGGTTCTCGCCGGTTTGAAACTCGACGAGAAGCGTCTCCCGCAGGACGGACGTTTCAAACTGGATGCGGGCGGGCAAAACGTCTCCTTTCGTGTATCGCTGATCCCTACCTATTTCGGCGAGAAGACGGTGATGCGCCTTTTGCGCGAACAGGCGCAGGGCTTTACCTTGGAGGGGCTTGGTTTTCATGGCGAAGGCCTTGAACGCATCATACGGGCGACGCGCCAGAAGACGGGTATGATCCTTGTTACCGGCCCGACGGGCTCCGGCAAGACGACGACGCTCTATACGATCCTCGACCTCTTGAATACACCCGAGGTCAATATTGCCACCATAGAAGACCCTGTTGAGTATCAGATGGCGCGCATCAATCAGACACAAGTGAAGCCCGACATCGGCTTTACCTTCGCCGCAGGTCTGCGTTCGCTTCTGCGCCAAGACCCGGACATCATCATGGTCGGCGAGATCCGCGACAAAGAGACGGCCTCGCTCGCCATCAACGCCGCGCTCACCGGCCACTTGGTGCTCTCCACCCTGCACACCAACTCCGCGGCGGCGGCGATACCGCGCCTTATCGACATGGGCATCGAGCCCTTCCTCCTCGTCTCCACGCTCAATGTGGTCGTCGCTCAACGCTTGGTGCGTCAGCTGTGCATGGCGAAGGACAAGGTGACCCTTGATCCGGCGGAGTTGGACTCAATCGCCGAACACATCAATGAAGAGTCGCTGTTGAAGACGCTCCGCGATGAGCGGGTCGTCGCGCCGAACGATACATGGAAGACGGTCTCGGTCTATCATCCCAAGATCACACCCGATTGCGAGACGGGGTATCAGAGCCGTCGCGGCATTCACGAGGTGTTGCAAATCTCTCCGACTATCAAAGAGCTGGTGATGAAAGGCGCGACGAGCGACGAGATCGAGGTGCAGGCGCGCAAGGACGGCATGATGACGATGATCGAGGACGGCGTCTTTAAATCGGTGCGCGGCGACACGACGATCGAAGAGGTGCTGCGCGTTATATCGGAGTAATCCGCGTCATATGTTACTACGCCCGCCCGTCCTCTTCTCGTCGCCGTTCGCCCGCTCCGGCGGCGGGCTCACTCTGTCCTCGGACACTGATTTTGCCGGTGCAAAAACCAAGCTCAGTGTCCTGCGGATGCGCCGAGAAGAGGATGGGCGGGCGTTTTAATTTTTTTATGAAATTAATCTACAAAGCACAACGAAAGGATGGCACGATCGCCACCGGTGAAGCCGAGGCGGCCGATGAGTTCGCGCTCGCTCGCGAGATGAAAGAGCATGGCGATTTTCTCATCACGGCGCATCCCGTCGAGGCGCGTCCGTCGATCTTTGCCGTGCTCGCCAGGTTCTCGCTTTTTGGCAAGGTCTCGCCCGAGGAGACGGCGGCGTTGACGCGTAACCTCGGTGCTATGATCACCGCAGGGCTTCCTCTCGCGCGGTCGCTTGCTGTCTTGGCGCGACAGGCCCGCAATCGGCGTTTGAAGGAGGTAGTCGAAATGGTGCGCGAAGATATCGTGAAGGGAAGTGAGCTCAACATCGCCATGAAAAAGGCGCCGGAGGTCTTCTCGCCGCTCGTCATCGCGATGGTTAAGGCGGGCGAAGAGAGCGGCGGCGTCGCCGATGCCCTCACGATCGTGGCAACGCAGTTGGAACAGAGCAACCTCTTGCGCAAGCGCGTACGCGGGGCGATGATCTACCCCTCGATCGTCGTCATCGCCCTCCTCATCGTGGGCTTTCTCATGATGACCTTCGTCGTGCCCGCGCTTACGGCAACCTTCAAAGAGCTCAACGTGGAGCTCCCCGCCGCGACGCGCCTTCTTATTTTGATAAGCGATACGCTGGCGGCGCACACCTTCTCTGCCGTAGTGGCAATCGCCGCCTTTATATTTCTTGCGCGCGCCGGCATACGAACAAAGCGCGGCACAAGGATCCTCGAAGCCATCCTTATGCGCACGCCGATTATCGGCCCGATCATTCAGGAGCTCAACACCGCCCGCACCGCCCGCACTCTCTCCTCACTTCTCTCTTCCGGAGTCGGCCTCGTCGAGGCGCTCACCATCACCGAAGAGGTGGTGCAGAACAGTTACTATAAGGATGCACTGCACGAGGCGACGGGGCGTGTCGAGAAGGGCGTCGCTCTTTCCGAGGCGATCACAAAATACGAAACGCTCTATCCGCCACTTATGAGCGAGATGATCGCCGTAGGCGAGGAGACGGGCAAACTCACCCCGATGCTTTCCAATGTTACCGATTTTTATGAGAACAACATCTCACAGGTGACCAAAGATCTCTCCACCATCATTGAGCCGATCTTGATGGCGGTGATCGGCGCGGGCGTCGGCTTCTTCGCCTTCTCTATGATCACTCCGCTCTACACCGTCTTGCAGGGGGTGTAGTTTGAAAAATGTTAAAAGCTCGGTTTTTAACATTTTTTTGGTGGATATGTACGATTGAAACTACTCGGGGCTCTGCCGTGGGTTTGGTTATTATGTGCCATACAAACAAGGAAATTTGAAGTAATCCCTTATGTATCAAGCCTATTTTATGATTTTGAACTACTTGTAAATAACTATTTGCAAGTAATGACACTTTCTTGTATACTTATCTTTGCAAGTAAAAACTTTATGAAAATAGAACAAAAACAAAAGATATTTGAATTTATCCAAGACCAGATCGCAAATGCCGACTTTAGAATTAAGGCATACGTCTTTGACGAGGCTGGTAAGCGGCGCCTCGGACGTAACTGCTTTGTGAAGCTTAGTATGCATGTGCAAAATTTCCTACACGGAAAATCTACTGTTCGATGGATAACTATGTACGGCTTACGCGGCGCGGGGAAGACCACGTTGCTCGCGCAACTCTACGAACAAACAAAAATTGAAAGCAAGCGGAAGTTGTTCTTATCAGTCGACCAAGCTGTCGGAATTTTTGGAGTCAGCCTTAAGGATATTCTCGATGTTTATGAAGAATCACTCGGCACTCAGTTTGAGCGTCTCACGGAACCGGTCTTTCTCTTTCTCGATGAGGTTCAGTACGACGAAACGTGGGCTTTGTTGCTTAAAACAATTTATGATCGTACCAATAAAGTTTTCATTGTTGCGACAGGTTCGTCCGCGCTTTCTCTTCAAGCAAGTCCTGATGTCGCGCGCCGCGCCATCTTTGAGAAAATTTTTCCAATGAGTTTTACTGAGTACATAAAAATAAAAAATCAGAAAACTGAAATCAAAGGCTTGTCCCACAATCTTCGGGAGACAATCTTTAATTCAAAGGATGCTCATGAAGTGCATACGCGCCTTAAGGGTTTGGAGGCAAAAGCCCGACACTATTGGCTCGACATAGAAAGAAAGGAAATCGATGCTTATATGCAATACGGCACGTTGCCGTTCATGATTGCTTTACATAATGAGGCAATGGTGTACGACCAAATTAAGAAGACTCTTGAGCGCGTTATCAGCATTGATATTCCGCATATAAACCAATTCTCTGCTGAAACTATCTCAAAGATACCCATGGTCCTTTACACGCTTGCAGAAACGGATCAGCTTAGTTTGAGCAGTCTTTCCGACAAAGGGGAACTTGATATCAGTCGCCCTGTTCTTACATCAGTACTCGAAACACTTGAAAGAACGGAAACAATTTGGCGCATATACCCTCATGGATCGCATGTGACTCAAACAACCCGCCAACCGTCGAAATATCTTTTTACCAGTCCAGCGTTTCGTTCCATGTATTTCAACTTGGTGAGTAGTACAAGGACTCATGACAGCTACAAAGGTAAAATTCTTGAAGATACTGTTGGCTTGTATCTCAATCGCATATTCTCTGGCAAACCGGATACATCCATAACCTATGACAGCGCAGCCGGCGGTGCGGACTTTATTATCCGACAAGGTAAAGAGATGGTTGTTTTGGAAGTTGGATATGGAGATAAGTCTTTTAAGCAAGTGGTAACCACCATGGCAAAGAACGGAGTCAGTGCTCGATATGGGGTTGTCGTTTCCCAGAGTCCTCTTGCGGTAGACGAGACAAAGAACGCAATAAGCATTCCACTGTCTTATTTTCTTTTGTTGTAATGATTTTGCAAAATATGTGTCTAAAAAATAAAAAAGAACCTCGCATTACACGAGGTTTTCTTTGGTCACAAAGTATATTACTTTGTGACCAGAAATGTTTCTCCCTCAAAAAAAGAACCCCGCGTCACATCCTGTGTGATCGCGGGGCCGAAACTAAATCCACACCGCCATTGCCACGATTATGGCAAGCAGGGTGGCGATAACCGCCCCTGCTCCAAAAACAATGAATCCAAGAAAGCCATCGGAGGGTCCATAGAACCCCTCCTCTTCTTTGAGTGCTTTGTAAGCTTTTAAGCCACATGTCCCTGCCGCGCCTATAAGAACCGTCACCAACAAAGTTTTGATAACCATTTTTATCTCCAATCACCCCCACCTCGGGTGAAATCTTGTGGTTTCAACCGCGCGAGGTGGACCGCGCGGTTGTTTTTACAAAGAACAAAAAAATTTCTCTCTATCAACCCGCCAAATTATTGAAGTCGGACTTCAATAAATGATGGGCTGAATAAAGGGGGAAAGCGGGGCGGGGGTTGCCCGCGCCACTGCTTTCCCGAAAAAAAAGAACTTACTCTCCGTGCATCTCGAGGTGGGCGAGGACACCGTTGAGGTGTCCTTTGAACTCCGCGAGTGCGGAGGCCTCCGTCAGGACGGCGGCCAACCCTTTCGAGTTGGCAACCATCCCCTTCATAATCCCCAGCGTCTCCTCTTTCGAGAAGCCACTCCGGTTTCTGAAGGCATCGTATTTATCAAATACGATGACGGCTGCCTCCTCCACTCCGAGATGGCCGTCAATCCCTCCTTGGCGCATCCCTGCGAAGTAGAGGTGGCCGTTACCTCTACAAACACCCTCCGGATTGCACCCCTCCATGAGGTGGTGCAAAACTGCCGCGAAGAACGAACTGGTCGAGTGCCGGGGGCACTCGCGATCAATCATCCGGAGTGTGAACTCCGGATGCATGAATGACCAGAACTCTGGCATCCGGATGTCCAACGCATCTACGTCGGGCCCTTTCCATCGGTAGTGGACAATCCTTGTCCACGTACCCTTGTCTGCCTCTCCTTGGCAGTATTTGTCGAGGAATTCCCCAACGGACAACAAGTGTCCGCTGGGAACATTCTCGACGGCGTACATCCTTTCCACCAGCTCCGCCTCCTCTGGAGGGAGGCAATCTGGTTTTTTGCCTATATCTGACAAACGGGATCCTTCCCGCACTGCCTCTCCGTCTACCTCGGGGTTGAGTTCGAGGTAGGTTTCAATCATTTTTGTCAGAAAATCATTTTCTGACAAAAAAGATGAATCCCTTGATGATTGAAAAATTGCCATAGTCTTACCCCTCCCGAGGCGAAGTTTCAGTTGAATTTTTGGATTGCTTGCACAAAAAGCGTACAGACAATCCGGTTTTTGAATGAACGACACGCAACCGTCTCCTCGCGTTTCCGCTTGAATCCGGCTGCTCAACTACTTATGGAAGTGTATCATACTTTAATAATTCTGTCAAGCATTTTTATGGTGTGTTACACCTTACATTCAACCCCCAGCGTAAACGACAACACCCCTTTCCATATACCGTACACGGCGTCCACCAAGAGAGAAGTGCGGGTTTCAGATATCTTGTTTTTCCCCAACCGCGACTCACTATTCACTATATACTGTAGGTATGCGCGGTTTTACTCTTATTGAAATCCTGATCGTGCTTGCGATTGTCGGCGTAATCGCCGGTATCGGCGTTGCACGCCTCTCGGCATTTCGCGATCGCGCCTCGCTCACCGACTTTTCGAGCAATGTCGTCGGCCTCTTCGCTGAGGCGCGTGCGCGGACTCTCTCGTCGGAGGGTGATTCCGTCTACGGCGTCCATGTCGAAGCATCGCGCGCCGCGCTCTTCAAAGGGAGCACCTTCGTCGACGGCTCTGCCGATCAGATCACCCTTTCCGCTCCCGTCGGCATTAGCATCTCGCCGATTTCACTTTCGGGGGGTGTGAGCGATGTCGTCTTCTCGCGCCTTACGGGCGAGGCGAGCGCGTATGGCACCTTCACCGTGCGCGTGACGAACGATGCTTCGGCGAGCACGACGATTACGATTACGGCGACGGGGGTGGTAGCGAATGAGTAGTGTACAGTAACCGCCAACAGTGCTTTCCGAGAGAATTAGACTTGGCCGATGCGGCAGGGAGCGCTCTCTTGGAAGGCACTGGTGGAGGCACCTCTGTCATAGTTCAATTTCATCCATGTCATACAGCAAAACACAACGCGGCATCTCCCTCATTGAGGTGCTCGTCGCGAGCGCGGTCATCACCGTTTCGCTCGCCGCCCTCACTTCGCTCGTGCAGGTCTCGTCGCGCATCTTGAGCGAGAGCGTGAAGAAGGCGCAAGCGCAGTCCTTGGCGGGGGAGGGTATTGAAGCGGTGCGGATTATGCGTGACGCGGGGTGGAGTGTGAATGTCGTCCTGCTCGCGACGAGTACGCCCTACTACCCCGTCTTCAGTACGACGACGAGCGCGTGGACGCTTACGGCAACAAACCCCGGCGCGGTCGATGGCGTCTTCACGCGGACGATTGTGTTCCACGATGTGTATCGCCGCGTCTCCGACAGCGACATCGTCGCCTCCACCTCGCCCGATACGAAGGCGATCGACGTCGGCACGCGCGAGGTCGTCTCGCTCGTTACCTGGGGGTCGCGGTCGGTATCGTTCTCCGCCTACCTCTCTAATCTGTTTTCCAATTAGTTCCATGCGTACCGTATCTTTTTTACAAAGACGACAGAGCGATCAGCGAGGGCTCTCGCTTTTGGAGTCGGTTGTCTATGTTGCACTCATCGCCCTTGTACTTGTGAGTTCCATCAACATCATGCTCATCTCCGTGCGCGCCTTTGCCGTGGGGCGCGCCGAACATGCGCTCGCCACGGAGGGGCGCGCGGCGATGGATCGCATCATCTACGAAGTGCGATTGGCATCGGCGACAGAGACGGCGTCGAGTGTTCTGGGAACATCACCCGGCACCCTCGCGCTTACCACCATCGTATCGCCGGATGACGAAACGGCGATCACGCGCACGATCACCATGACATCCGCGGCGGTAATGATCGCCGAGGGGGCCTCGTCGGCTGTGCCGCTCACTGCAGGCGTCGTGCCGCAGGCGCTTACCTTCTACAGGACGGCGGCCGGATCATCGGAGGCGGTGCGTGTCGTTCTGCGCCTCTCCGCCGGCACGGGCGTTGCCGCAAAGACGGCAACCTTCTATGGCATGGCGGTACTGCGGGGAAGTTATTGATAGGAAGAGAAAGTGTAGCAGAGAGAACGCGCGACCGCGGAGCGGTCGCGCGCCACCGTCCTCCCTTTTTTACATTTCGCATCCTTTTATGTTTCATACCATGTTCTCACATCACTCCACGCAAAAGGGGCGCACTAACACGTCTCTCCCGCAGAAGGGCGAGGCGGCGATCATCACCGTCATCTTGCTTTCGGCGATCATGACGGCGATCGCCTCGGGTTTTTCATCACTCGCGTTGCGGCACGAGCGCCTCTCGCGCATCGCGTCGTATGGCACGCAAAGTTATTTTACCGGCGAGTCCGGATTGGAAGATGCCGCCTATCGCATCATGACGGCGCGCGCCCTCTCATCGCAGGAGGTTCTCTCACTCGGCGATGCCGTCGCCACGACGACCATCGTCGACGTGGGCGCGGACAAGGTGATCACCGCCACATCCTCTCTCTCGACCCACACACGTTTTTCACGCGCCCGTCTTTCGTATGACGATGCGGTGCAGTTTCACTACGGCATGCAAAGCGGCGAGGGCGGCATCTTACTGGAGAACACGGCGACCGTCGCGGGCAACATCTACTCCAACGGCTCCGTCCTCGGATCAAACAATAACCTCATACAAGGCGAGGTCGTCTCTGCCGGTCCGGCGGGTCTCATCGACGGCGTGCATTCTACGAGCACCGCCTACGCGCATACGATCACCGGCTCGGTGATCGAGGGTGATGCACATTACCAGAGCATCAGCGGGACGACCGTCCTCGGCACTTCGTATCCGGGGAGTACCGACCAAGCGACGACCTCCCTGCCGATCGACGATGCGATGATCGCCGACTGGGAGAGTGAGGCGGAGGATGGGGGCACCATCACCACACCCTGCCCCTACGTCATCACCGAAGACATAATACTCGGTCCCGCGAAGATTGATTGCGATCTTGAGATCAGCGGCTCGCCGACGGTAACGCTCGCGGGTAATGTGTTTGTCGCGGGGGATATTGATATGAAGAACACGGCGACCATCCGCGTCGATGCTTCGCTCGGCAGTCGGGTGGTTGTCATGATCGCCGACAATGCCTCCGATCAACTTGCAAGCAGTAAGATCAACCTCTCCAACTCCGTGGTCTTCCAAGGATCAGGATCGTCCGGTTCATACATCATGCTCGTCTCGCAAAACAAAAGTGCGGAGTCGGGCGGTTCGGAAAAGGCCATAGACATCACCAACAGTATCGAGGGAGCGCTCCTCGTCTACGCGGGACATGGCGAGATACAACTGCAGAATAACGTCGATCTCAAAGAAGTAACCGCCTACCGCATTCGTCTGAAGAACAGTGCGGAGGTTATCTACGAGTCGGGGCTCTCCAGCCTCTTGTTCAGCTCCGGCCCGGGCGGAGGGTATAACATCGGGTCGTGGCGCGAGGTTGAATAACTCCGTGCTACAATACACTTATGAAGAAGCAGAAAAAATTGATCGTCGCCAACTGGAAGATGAATCCGCAGACGGTACGCGAGGCAAAAAAATTGTCCGCCGCGATTCGCGCCGCCTCCTCCGGCCTCTCCTCGGTGAAGACGGTTATCTGTCCGCCGGCGGTGTTTCTCGGCGAGCTGAAAAAAGACGTGCGCGGCGATCGTGTAGTGCTCGGCGCGCAAGATGTTTTTTATGAAGGTGAGGGCGCACACACCGGCGAGATCTCTCCCTGTATGCTTGTGGGCACGGGTGCGCGCTACGTCATTCTGGGACACTCCGAGAGGCGCGCACGCGGCGAGGGCGATGAGGTGATCGCACGCAAGGTACGCGCCGCGATCGGTGCCGGCCTCAACGTCATTCTGTGCGTGGGCGAGCAGATACGCGATGAAGAGGGTGCCTACCTCGCCGTCGTGAAGCGTCAGCTCGACGCCGTTTTTAACGCCATGAGCCCGGAGGAGCGCGCGAAGGTAACGATCGCCTACGAGCCCGTCTGGGCGGTGGGTGAGGGTGCAACGCGTGCCGATACTCCCGAGGATATTTTTGAAATGACGATCTACATCCGCAAGGTGCTCGCCGAGACCGGAGAGCGCGAAGCGGCCCTGCGCGTGCAGGTGCTCTACGGCGGCTCCGTCGATGCGCACAATGCCGCGGCATTTCTCGCCGCGGGCGGCGTCTCGGGATTGCTCGTCGGTCGGGCGAGTGTGGATGCAAAGCAGTTCAAAAAAATACTTGAGGCCGCCGATGATGCACACAATTAAGAAGTATGAAACTTCCCTCCATCTCCGACATCACCTTGCTCTCCGGAGTCCGTGTGCTCGTGCGCCTCGATCTCAACGTGCCGTTTGAGGGAGATGTCATCCGCGACACCTTCCGTATTGATCAGGCGATTCCAACAATTCGTCTTTTGCGTGAAGGCGGCGCACGAGTGCTCATCATCAGCCATCACTCCGACGAGAAGCAGACCTTGCGCCCCGTCGCCGAATATCTGGCAGGTTCATTCTCCGTGCGTTGGGGCGGAGATGTATGCAATCCGGATGCCGCTCTGCGCGAAGACGATGAAATCGTACTCTGCGAGAACCTGCGGCAGTGTGCCGGTGAGGAGGAAAACGACGAGACCTTCGCGCGGCACCTCGCTTCATTGGCGGATGTGTATATCAACGATGCCTTCGGTGTCGCTCACCGTACGCACGCTTCCATCGTCGGCGTCCCCACATTTTTGCACACCTACTTCGGCCCGCTCTTTTGCACCGAGATCAAACACCTCTCGCACGCCTTCTCTCCCGAGCACCCCGCGCTTCTCATCTTGGGAGGGGCGAAGATCAGCACCAAACTCCCGCTCGTCGAAGCGATGCTTGGCACCTTCGATCACATCTTCATCGGCGGCGCGCTCATGAACAACCTCTTCAAAGCGAAAGGGTATGAGATCGGCCACTCGCTCTACGACGAGGCCGCACCCGATGTGACAGAGCTCCTCTCCAACCCGCGCATCATGATCCCCGAGGATGTCGTCGTGCGCAACGGATCGGGTGTTGTAGAAAAGGCGGCGAGCGCCGTCGCTCCCGACGAGATGATCCGCGACTGCGGTCCGCGCGCAATCGCCGCGCTTGGCGGTGTGATCTCCCGTGCGAAGTTCATTCTCGTCAACGGCCCCTTGGGCGACTACGAAGAGAGGGGGTTTGAAAAAGGGACGGTGGCGGCGATCCGTCATATCCAAAAGAGCGACGCTTATGCGATCATCGGCGGTGGCGATTCCGTCGCCCTGCTCGACGAGGCAGGTCTTGAGGGCGCTTTTGATTTCGTCTCCACCGGCGGCGGCGCCATGCTCGCCTTTCTCATACACAAAACATTGCCGGCAATTGATGCGGTAGTTGGCATCAAAAAATAACAGAACCTAAAATGATGCACGTGCATGATTTTAGGTTCCACGGTTTTAGAGCATGCCTATGCTATAAAAAATGCCCGCGCATCGTGCGGGCCTCTTTTCTTTTAGCATCAAATATATACAATGCCAATCTCATGTAGTAACTCGGCAAATCAGATTTGCCGAGTTAGTGACCATATCGCTCGTTGAGCACCTTCCGTGTGCGCTCGCCGACGTATCCGGTCGCGGGGAGGCCATATTTTTTCTGGAACGCTTCTACGGCGCGGCGGGTGCAGGGGAGAAAGGCGCCCGTGAAAGGGCAGGTGTTGACACTCAAGGCGGGCGGCGGGTAGATCCCTTCGCGCATAAGCGCCGCCTGAAGCGCGAGGACATCGCCGTTGCGGCGCATGCCGTAGGTAAGATCGCCCTTCCATACATGCGGGAGGAGGGTCGTCTCGGGCAGGGCGTTCCGTGCGGCGTCGTCATGGAAGAAGTCCAAGACGCCCTTTGCGGTTTGGAGGGCCAGCTCGCGAAGCATGAGCGGTCGGAGCGTCTCGTCGATTACCTGCGGCTCGTAGATATAGCCGTATTCAACGAGGATGCCCGCCGCTTCCAGTGTGTTGTTGGCGCCGATTGCAATGAGATCTTGGTCGGGCACAACGCCGGCTTTTTCTTTGGGATGGTCGCTTATCGCGGAGCGTTTGTTGAGTTCGGCGGCGATCGCCTCTGCAAGCTCGGTGCTGGCGCGGGAGTTGCTGTATTGCGTCTCGGGTGCATAGACGGTAAAGCCGGTGTAGGCACCCGCGCGGTTAAAGTGTCGTCGGGGGTCGTCGTTGAAGTGAATATGGATGACGATATCTATGCCGGAGTTGTTGGCCCAGGCATTGATACCGTAGAGACGGTGCACTACAGGATCGGGGGCGGTTACATGTTCAACACCGTGATGGTCGGCGACGGCGCCGTTGGTGCGCAAAAAGTGCATGACCCCGTGGTTATCGCCGATGAATTTTTGTATCGCGGCGCGGTTGTCTGTGAAGAAGCGCGTGAGGTCGGAGAGGTACCCGCGCGCATCTTGGGAGAGGATCACCTCAAACGCATCCTCGCGCGAGAGCATCTCGGCAAGATACCCTCCCAAAAGGAGGTTCAATTCCAGTTCATTCGTGCCGAGAAAGCGCGTGCCGGAGAAGTCTTGGTCATGCCCTGGGACGACAAGGATGCGTACTTTTTTGGTCGCATCGTAGGGCGTTTGGTCGTACGTTGCCTGCAGGTCCATCGTGCGCAAACTCTCCATAAATGCCGCCGAGGCGGCGGGCTGTGAAGACGACACCACTCCTTTGAGAACAAATGCCGCAAGGACGAGTATGCCGATGAGGATGGGAAGTTGTAAGAATAGGGGTATTCTTGACATGAGAGCACACCAAAATTTTCTAATGGCGAATGTCCAGTACTTCGCGTATCCTTCCCGCCACCTCCTCTGCCTCTCCGTCTTCATAGGAAGTATGCGAGCGGTAGGAACTGCCGTTTATGCGCGGGATGATGTGGACGTGGGTGTGAAAGACAATCTGCCCCGCCGCCTCTTCGTTGTTGATGGCGATATTGACGCCGTGCGCGCCCACGCCCTTCATCACGGCGGTGGCTATTTTTTGGACGGGGCGCATAAGGTCGCAAAGGGCGTTTTCGCTCATATGGAGTACGTTGCGTGCGTGCGTTTTGGGGACGACGAGCGTGTGCCCTTTAGCATTAGGGTGGATATCGAGAAAGGCGAGCACGGTGTCGTCTTCATATACCTTGGTGGCGGGTATCTCGCCCGCAAGTATCTTGCAGAAGATGCAGTCGGTCATACTATGAGTATATCGTATGCGGTAGAATATCAAACATCATATCAAACACAGGGTGTTTGATATTGAGTGAATAGTGAGTAATGGAATAGGTGCGACGAACGGGGGCGGTTTTGGCTTCGCCAAAACCGCCCCACAAAAACGGCCGGCCCGTAGCGCCGGCCGGTATCGTTTAATTGTTCTCATCAAACCGCGGTGTTTTTTTGAGTTTGCTATTATATGCTTGCCACAGGAGAATAAAAGGGAGGGCAAAACAATTAAAGAGCAGACCGAGTAATACAAATCTCGCCTCGCCTATGCTGACCGCATTTAGAAGTGTCTCTTGGGAGAAACTGCCCCAGAGGCGTATTTCTCCAGATAAGTGATACAGGGCGATCGCCCAGATTATTTCCAGAACGACGCAGAAGGTCAAGAAGTTTTTACTCATCTCTATATCTCTCCTCGTGTTGTGTGTCTCTTGTGAGGATAGGGGACAAAGCGCCAAAAAGCAAGCGGTGCGCGTCCCTTTAGGGACGCGCACCGCTTGCTTTTTGGCGCTTTGTTGGCGGTTATATAAACTTCTCCGGTACGGGAAAGGCCGCGCACAACTCGCGTACCTCGTTGCACGCGGCGGTTTTCTTTGCGACGCTGTCTTTGTCGATCAAAACATCGCACATAAGCTCGGCAATGCGCGCGCACTCGCGCTCGGTGAAGCGGCGGGTGGTGATCGCCGGCGTGCCGAAGCGTATACCGGAAGGATCCAAGGGTTTGCGCGGATCGTCGGCAATCACATTTTTGTTGACCGTGATACCCACCTCGTCCAACGCCTCTTGAGCTTCTCCGCCGGTTACTCCGAGTGAGCCGTAGACATCGGCGAGGATGAGGTGATTGGAGGTGCCGCCGGTGAGCATACGAATGCCGCGCGCGCGGAAGACCTCCGCCACCGCGGCGGCGTTCTTCACCACCTGCGCGGCGTAGGTGGCAAACGACGGGTGCAGTGCCTCGCCGAAGGCGACGGCTTTGGCGGCGATGACGTTCATGTGCGGGCCGCCCTGGATGCCGGGGAAGACCGTCTTGTCTATCTTGGCGGCGATATCCGCACTTTCGCGGGTGAGGATCATCCCGCCGCGCGGGCCGCGAAGCGTCTTGTGGGTAGTGGTCGTGATCACGTCGAAGCCGTCGTCAAAGGGGTTGCGCGATGCCTTGCCGGCGATGAGCCCCGCGATGTGCGCCATATCGGCGACAGCAAGCGCCCCTACCTCCCGCGCGATGGCGACAAACTTCGCATAGTCGAGCTCGCGCGGGTAGGCACTAAAGCCCGCGAGGATCATCTTGGGCTTTTCGCGAAGCGCCACCTGCCGCATCTCGTCATAATCAATCTCGCCCGTCTCGGCATCTTTCATCTTGTAGCGGACGAAGTTAAAGACCTTGGTAACGGCGGTTACGGGGTGGCCGTGGGTGAGGTGGCCGCCATGGCTCAAATCCATACCCAGTACCGTGTCGCCCGGCTGTAAAAGGGCAAAATACATCGCGATGTTGGCCGGCGCGCCCGAGAGGGGTTGGACGTTGGCGAAGGCGCAATTAAAGAGTTTCTTCGCGCGCTCCTGTGCAAGTCGCTCAATTTGATCGGTATACTCCTGCCCGCCATAGTAGCGCCTGCCCGGGTACCCTTCCGAGTACTTGTTGGTAAAGACCGAGCCGAGCGCCTCAAGCACCGGCTTGGAGACGTAGTTTTCAGAGGGAATAAGCTCCAGCCCTTCGGCCTGGCGTTTTTCCTCTCCCGAAAGCGCGGCATAGACCTCGGGGTCGTAGGTGGGAAGCAAGAGAGACATGCTCACAGTATACGAAAACCACCCGTCCAAAAGGAGTTGACAAGTGCCCGCTATTGATTTTTTGGTGTTACTCTTGTATTCTCCTTCATAGACATGAAAACCTGACAACAACAATCTGAAAGAGGAGACTGAAGATGAGCGAAACGAAGAAAGAAACGTTGGCATTGGCTGACATGATGAAGACTGTCGAAGCATGGAAGACGGGGCAGGTACTTCTGCCCAATGTTCCAAGATGGAACAACTACAACAAAATTAAGGGAGTGCGGTTGCAGAATACTCTACAGCACACCCACTCAGTAGTTTTTTTTGGAATGTGGATGCTTGAGAGGATGGAGGAGTATTTATCACCAATGTTTGATAAGTATTTTTTCATCACATCCTTACACCTCCACGATGAGGGAGAGGGTATCATAGGGGAAGATACCCTTTATGATCTCAAAACCCCGGAGAAGGATGCAAAGGAGTATTCCGCATTTGCGGAATACTACAAACCTCTTCTAGAGAGGAAGGTATGGGAACATGTGCATGCAGCATATTTGCTGCAGTACTGCACCAAAGATGTGTCAAAATTTCCAAAAGAAGCACGAGGGATTGTACAAGGACTGCTTCATTCCAAAAAGGACGAGGCACTTCTTTTTGATCTCGTGGAGAGGGTGGATTATATGCTCTATGCCATAGAGCAATACGATGCCCTTAAAGAGAAAAACCCCAAGGAAGGATTGAGGATTCTCCAGGAGGTATGGCAAGTGCGACAGAGAAGCCCCATCCTCAATCTGAGGGAGAAGATTCTGGGAAGTGAGCTCATTTGGTCCAATGAGCTCACGCAAGAGCTCGATGAGATCGTTTCATAACACAAGCCGGCACCCGCCGGCTTTTTTAATGTGCTATATACTTAAAAATGTGAGTTAAGTAAGATTTCGTGGAGGTCGCTTTTTAAAAAAACACCTTAGTA
>CAYGCZ010000013.1:0-21194 GCA_964348495.1 uncultured Candidatus Saccharibacteria bacterium | reverse complement strand
GGTATGTTTTTCTCATGCATACAGTGTAGCAAAAAGATTATGAACAGGCTCTAAGTGCTCTATACTCGTCATGGACTTATAGGGAAATAATGGTTACTATATGTACCTATACGGGCCTATAGTTTAATGGCAAAACTACGGTCTCCAAAACCGTCGTTCTCCGTTCGAGTCGGAGTGGGCCCGCCACAAGACATCCTCTCCGGGGGTGTTTTTTTGTCTCCGTCCAACGGCATGTTACAATACTCCCATACTTCACTACCTATGAAAAAAACTAATGACACACACGTACACGAGAACGAGATCTTCATGTGCGAAACGAAGGTTGGCCATGAGATACCGGATTTTTCTTTTGATATCTTTCATCGCGATGCGGTCAAGCGCGTTTCGCTCTCCAAGTATCGGGGAAAGTGGCTTATCCTCTTTTTCTACCCTGCGGACTTTACCTTCGTCTGCCCTACAGAACTCGCCGAGATGGCCGACCACTACAAGGCATTCGCCAAGTCGGGAGCGGAAGTGATCAGTGTCAGTACGGATACGGTCTACACGCACAAGGCGTGGCATGATTCGTCGGAGTCCATTAAAAAAATCGACTTCCCTATGGCGGCCGACCCGACGGGGGACTTATGCCGTATCTTCGGCACCTATATTGAAGCGGAAGGAATCTCTCTGCGTGGCAGTTTCATTATTGATCCGCAAGGAATCCTGCGCTCCATCGAGATCAACGACAACAGCATCGGTCGCAGTTCCAAGGAGCTTGTGCGGCGTTTACAGGCGGCGCAGTATGTTGCCAAGCATGGCGATAAGGTCTGTCCGGCAAGTTGGGAGCCGGGGATGGAGACGCTCAAACCGGGAATGGACTTAGTGGGGAAGATATAGGAAAAACCGGCGTAACATAACAAAACCCGTCTGAAAGACGGGTTTTGTATTTTACAGTGCCGGAGGGGAGACTTGAACTCCCAAGCCTTGCGGCAGTGGGTTTTGAATCCACCGCGTATACCATTCCGCCACTCCGGCAATGGCTTTATAGTACCCATGACGCACCTGTTCGGCAAGTGATTTTTACTCTCGGCGGTGTTTTTGTTACAATACGGTAACAATCATTGCCTTCTATGATCTACCACAACAACTCCATCTTTTGGGTCGACGTCCAGAAGATCAGCCCCAACCCATTCCAGCCACGGCGGGAATTTGATGAGGCGAAGCTACGCGACCTTGCCGACTCCATTCGCCAGTACGGCATTCTTCAGCCGCTCGTCGTCTCGCGCAAGGAAGAGCAGACGCCGGATGGCGGGCTCTTCGTCTCCTATGAGTTGATCGCCGGCGAGCGACGCTTGCGCGCCTCCAAGCTCGCGGGCGTTTCGCAGGTGCCTGTCGTTATCCGCGAAGGAACGGAGCACGATGACCTTCTCAAGTTGGAGCTCGCGATCATTGAAAACCTTCAGCGCGAAGACCTCAACCCCGTCGATCGCGCCAAGGCATTCAAACAACTCATCGACAAGTTCGGCTTCAAACACACTCAGATCGCCCAAAAGATGGGCAAGAGCCGCGAATATGTCTCCAACAGCATCCGCCTGCTCACCTTGCCGCAGGAGGTGATGGACGCGATCGTAGCCGGCAAGATTACCGAGGGTCATGCGCGGCCGCTTCTGATGCTCATCGACAGGCCCGCCGAGCTTATAGTGCTCTTTAAGGAGATCATGCTCAAGAAATTGACGGTGCGCGAGGCGGAGCGCATTGCACGGCACACGGCGCACGACAAGATGCGCAAACGCTCTGCCGATCTTAATCCCGAGCTTCTGGCGCTTGAAGAGCGTTTGACCTCCGGTTTGGGGACGCGTGTGCAGATAGAGTCGCGGGCGGAGGGAGGCAAGATCACCATAGACTTCCTCTCGCCGGCGGCCCTGCGCGCCATTCTGGATCGATTGGAGAGTGGTGGGGTGATTGAGGAAGGTGAGGCGGGCGATCCTAACAACGCAACAAGCATCTCAGCACCGATCGACGATGAGGGTGCCGATATCGCCGCTCCTATCGATGCTCTCGTCCCTCTGCTCATGGCACACAATCCACCGGAGCCGGGGAGCGACCCGCACATGGCGGCGGACCTTGCCATGGAGGGGGAGATACGCCACGCGGCTCTTGCAGAACATCCTTTGCCTGCGGTGATTGCGGTGGAGGCCGCCGCGACCTCCGAACAACCGAAGAAAGCCGAAGACGACGACCTCTACTCCATCAAGAATTTTTCACTCTAAGCGAGCGAAGCAAACCCTCGACTGTATGAATCGAAAACCGCCCATCGTTTTGATGGGCGGTTTCCTTTTTATTCCTCGCCACCCTCCTTCTCTTTCTTTTTCTGCAGGTAGGAGCGTATATGCCGGCGGGCGAGAGTCGTCTTTGCCCCTTGGAGCCACTTTACCTTGGGCGAGCTTGATTCTTTGGTGATGATTTCCACACGGTCGCCGTCGTGCAGAAGAGCGTCAATGCCGCAGAATTTGTCGTTGATTTTGGCACCGAAGATATGATCGCCGATACCGGAGTGGATGGCGTAGGCGAAGTCTATGGGTGTCGACCCTTCCGGCAGATCCACCACATCGCCCTTGGGAGTGAGGATGAAGATGCGATCTTTGAAGAAGTCCATCTTGAGCGACTCTAAGAATTCGCCCGACTCGGAGACGCCTTTTTGCCAGTCAACGAGATCGTTCATCCAGAGGAGCTTCTTTTTTATGGCGTCGCCCTTCCCGCGTCGCACGCCCTCTTTGTAGGCGAAGTGGGCGGCGATACCGAACTGCGCCTCCTCATGCATGTCCGTGGTGCGGATCTGTATCTCCACGACGCCGCCGTCGCCGGTGAGGACGGTCGTGTGCAAGCTCTGGTAGCCGTTGGGCTTGGGGATGGCGATATAATCCTTGATACGTTCGGCAAGGGGTTTCCACATGCCATGCACGATACCAAAGACCTTGTAACAGTCGGGAATGGCGGGCACGATCACGCGCAGGGCGTAGAGATCGGTGATCTCGTCTATGTCGTCGTCATGCTTTTGGAGTTTTTTGTAAAGACTGTACATTCCCTTCACGCGGTAAAAGCTGGTGAAGTCGGTGATGCCGTTTTTTACGAGTGCCTTTTGCAAATGGCGGTGAGCCTTCTCAATGTATTTTTTGAAGCGGACGCGCTTTTGATCGAGAAGAGCAAGTGTCTCCTTGTACTCTTTGGGGTATGCGTAGGGAAAGGCGAGATCTTCCAGCTCGTTCTTGATCTTGTTGATACCGAGGCGGCCGGCAAGCGGTGCGTAGATGTCGAGTGTCTCTATGGCGATACGTCCGCGCTTATGCTCGGGAACGTGTTCCAAGGTCTGCATGTTGTTGAGCCGATCGGCGAGCTTGACGATGAGCACGCGCACATCCTTGGAGGCGGCGATCAGGAGCTTGCGGAGCGATTCGGCATGACGCTCAAGTCCTTGGTATTTATATTTTCCAAGCTTCGTAACCCCTTCCACCAGACCCGTAATATCGGCGCCGAATTCTTTTTTGAGCACCGATGCTTCAATACCCGCGTCTTCGAGGATATCGTGAAGCAAACCGGCGGCGATCATGGGGGCATCCATGCCGAGCGCGGCGACATTCATGGCCGCCCCCACGACGTGGATGAAATACGGGTCGCCCGAGTAGCGGGTCTGCCCTTCGTGCGCCTTGTGGGCGAAAGCATAGGCACGCTCAACGAGTGCACGATCGGCCTCCGTGGGCGCCTGCATAAGGTCGATGATTTCCTTGACCGGTGGCATGGTTTTTATCATACTAGCGCTTCCAAGGGGCGTAAAGAGGAAGAGTCGAGCTTCTTGAATAAACGATATTTATTTTTTTGACAAATTCAATAATACATGATATGCCTGTATCCAGGTTCATGTGGTTTTTTGAAAACTTAAAAAGGAGAAAAGGATGTACACGATCAATCTTGATCCTCGGTTTTGCCCCGTTGGAGCAGGTGATGCGGCCGATGTGTCGCACCCCTTTCCCAGTGGTGTTGAGGTGAATTTTTGCCTCAGCGTGCCATGTCTGTCTCATAAAGTAGGTCTGACATGTCGAATAGGAAATTCAGATGCTATTCTCTCTCTCCTAATGGCGACGGACGCGTGTCGGCGTGCGGGAGCGAAAGACATTCATCTTTTTATTCCATACCTGCCGTATGCGCGGCAGGATCGCGCCTGCTCTCGTGGAGAGGCGTTTGCCCTCAAAGTATTTGCTGACCTCTTGAATGGTCAAGAGTACGCGAGTGTGACGATCTTTGACCCGCACTCAGACGTGGCGCCTGCGCTCATTGAGCGCAGTGTCGTCATCGACAACACGGCGTTCGTGGCCGCGGTACTTTCCGGAAAGTCCGACTCCGACTATCGTTTGGTTGCTCCCGATGCGGGTGCCGCCAAGAAGGTGGTCAAAGTTGCCGAAGCGCTTTCTCACAAAGAACCGCCGGTGCAATGCATCAAGCGGCGTATTCACGGAAAGGTCATGGGAGTGGAGGTGTTCTGCCCTGATTTTGAGGGAAAGGATGCATATATCATAGACGATATATGCGATGGCGGGGCGACGTTCACCGAAGTTGCACAGGCATTGCGGCAACGCAATGTCGGCACGGTGAATTTGGTCGTCTCGCACGGGATCTTTTCCCGAGGCCTGGATGTTCTCAAGGATGGTGGTATAGATCATGTTTATACCACCGATAGTTTCAAGAACCAGGAGCATGGCGACTTCCTCACGGAAGTCAAACTTTCTTCAATCATTGCGAGGTGAAAAAAGATGAGTAGTCTGAATGTATTCGGATTTAAAAATGTCGAGGAGTTGGTAGGGGCGATTGAACGGTCGTTCGTCACCTTTGCCAATCCATTGTTGGCGACGGACGTCTACAAGATGGGGCACATGGAGCAGTATGCTCCGGGGGTGACGAAGGTCTATTCGTACCTCCTTGCACGGACGGACAAAGAATATCGCTACACGGTATTTTTTGGCCTCCAACACTATCTTGCCACCTATCTCGCTCGTCGTCTGACGCCCGAGATGGGTGAGGAGTTCATTGCCAATAAACGCGCGATTCTTGGACTTGCTGAGGCGACACAGGGAAGTTTCGTTGAAGCCGAGGAGAAGGTACGCGCCTTGTGTAGATTGGGGTATATCCCCCTTGAGATCAAGGCGGTGCCGGAAGGCACGGTGATGCCGGTACGCAATGTACTGGCGACGATCACCAACACGCTACCGGAGTTCTACTGGTGTGTCGGATTTTTCGAGAGCTTGCTCTTGAAGGTTTGGGATGCGATCACCACCGCGTCATGTTCGTTCACCTACCGCCTCATTGTTGAAAAATACTTCAATGAGACGGTTGAGGATTCTTTGAATTTTTTCAAAGACTTCATGGTGCATGATTTTGGCTATCGTGGATGCGCCTCCGAAGAGAGCGCAACCATTACAGGCGCGGCACACATGCTCTCATTTGCGGGGAGCGATACGGTGCCTGCCAGGGAGTATGCGATCCGCATGTACAAGGCGGATCAAACTTCGCTCTTGATGGCATCAGTACCCGCTTCCGAGCACTCGGTTATGTGTTCGTTCTCGCGCGGGGATGAGCTGGCGGCATTTAGAAACATGCTCCAGCTCTATCCGACGGGGATTGTGAGTATCGTATCGGATACCTACAATATCTATACGGTACTTACCGATTTCGCCCAGGAGCTCAAGGAAGAAATCCTAGCGCGACCGGAGGGGAGCAAAGCGGTGTTTCGTCCCGACAGTGGGAACCCCGAATACATCATCTGCGGCGATCCGAATGCGAGAATAGACTCAAAAGAATGGAAGGGAGCCGTCCGTCTCTTGGAAGAGACGTTTGGAAGTACGGTGAACGCCAAGGGGTACAAGGTACTGAACGCCAAGGTCGGATTGATTTATGGTGAGGGCATGTATCTTGAGCGGTACACACGTATCCTCGAACGGCTCAAGGAGATGGGGTATGCGGCATGTAATCTCGTGATCGGCGTGGGGGGAATCCTACGTCATCATACGAGAGACACACTTGGGTTTGCTCTCAAGGCGACCTATGTCGAGATCGACGGAAAGCCTCTGGAGATCGAAAAGGACCCGATCACGGACAAAAAGAAAAAGAGCCACAAAGGGCTCGTGGCACTCACCAAGGACGCGACGGGTGAATGGACAACTCTTGATCGATGTACGCCGGAACAAGAGGCGGCAACGCTTCTTGAGGTAGTCTTCCGCGATGGGAAGGTGGTTAACCCTCCTTCCTTCACGGAGATTAAGGAACGCGTACGACAAGGACGGATCAAATACGCTCTTTAAGTAAGACTGTTCGACAAACCCCATCAATCAAGGATGATTGATGGGGTTTTTTCTGTCTCGTTACATAGACTCTCATTTTTTCTTCGCCGTATCGAGTTTATGCGGATTGTGGTTGGGGCATTGTTTACTACTGCATCGCTCGGGGATGGTCTTTGGTCACAGGTTACTAAGGATATGCACGAGCTTTGCTCGCTTATATCCTAAGTACCTGCGACCCCGGCTCGCGGTTTCGCCCGCTTGGGTGGCGGGCGAAACATCGCTGCGCCCGACGAAAACAAACTGCGCAGGCAAAGCAGTTTGCCTGCTACCCTTCCTTCTTTTGTAATTTATGTGGATTATGATTTGGGCAAACTTTGCTGGAGCAACGTTCTGGGATTGTTTTCGTCCCATCCATCATCAGCGCTCCGCACATGGGGCAGAGATTGCCGGTGGGGCGGGCTTTGATGGCGTTCTTGCAGGCGGGGTAGTTGGAACAACTGTAAAATTCGCCGAAGCGGCCGCGTCGTGCCATCATGAAGCCGTTCTTGCAGGCAGGGCACTGCACGTCGGTCATTTTCTTTTTTTCTTCTTCAGGGTCGGCCTGGATGTATTTGCACTTGGGGTAACGGTTGCATCCGATAAATGAGCCATAGCGCCCTTCGCGGACGATGAGCTTGCCGTCGTGCTTTTCGCCACAGGTCGGGCAGGGGAGTCCGGTCTCCTTGGGCTGTGCCATCTCCTTGCCTTCAATAGTAAGAGCACCGGTACATTCAGGGTAGGTGGAGCAACTCAAGAACTTGCCGCCGCGGCCGAGCTTGATGATCATACTCTTGCCGCAGACAGGACAGTGCGTACCTTCGGGCGCGGGGCCGAGGTCGGTGATCTTGGGTATCTTTTCTTTCGCCTTCAAGGCCTTGGTAAAGGGAGTGTAAAACTCCTTCAGTGTTTTGACATAGTCGCGAGTGCCGCCGGCGATCTCGTCGAGCTCGTTTTCCATCTCGGCGGTAAACGAGTCGCTTACGTAGTCGGCAAAGTTGTTTTCTATAAAAGTGCTCACCACCTCGCCCAAGTCGGTGGGGATGAGCGTCTTGCCTTGCTTCTCCACATAGGTGCGGTCGGTGAGGGTTTTGATGGTCGCGGCGTAGGTGCTGGGGCGGCCGATCTCGCGCTTCTCAAGCTCCTTGACCAGTCCGGCCTCGGTATAGCGGTTGGGCGGCTCGGTTTGCTTGTGCTCGGCGAGTATCCCGCGCACCGAAAGGGTATCGCCCACGGCGACCTCGGGGAGGATCGTGTCTTCACCGCGCGCCTGCGGGTCGCCCAAGAGCCACCCGTCAAAGACGATGCGCGAACCATTGGCGGCGAAGGCGGGAATGTCGGCACCCTCCGCCTCGGCGACGACCTTGGTCTTCTTCATCTGCGCGTCGGTCATCTGCGAGGCGATGGCTCTTTGCCAGATAAGTTTGTAGAGACGCTTCTGCTCGGGGTTGGCGCCCATGTCGTGTATGGAGATGCGCGTCGGACGGATCGCCTCATGCGCCTCCTGCGCGGACTTGCTTTTTGTCGCATACGTGCGAGGCGCGACATATTCTTTGCCGAAGGTTTTTGAAATTTCGGCGATGATCTCTCCTTGCGCCTGCTTGCTCACATTCGTACTGTCGGTACGCATGTAGGTGATATGCCCCGCTTCGTAGAGGCGCTGGGCGAGCTGCATCGTGCGCGACGGCGCAAAACCCAGCCGCGTGCTGGCGGCCTGCTGGAGTGTGGAGGTGATGAAGGGTGCGCGCGGTGAGCGCTTCATGTCGGATTCTTTGACGTCCGTGATCTGCCATGTCGCCTTTGTGCCCTTCTCGACAATCCGATCGGCCTCTTCTTGCGAAGCGGCTTCTTCGACACAGGTGAGGGGGAGAGATTCTTTTTTTGCCGTCTGCGCATCGGCGGTCAATACCCAAAAGTCGCGCGGTACGAAGGCGCGAATCTCACGCTCACGCTCCATGAGGATGCGCAAGGCGGGGGACTGCACGCGGCCGGCGGAGAGGCCATAGCGCACCTTCTTCCAGATAAGGCCGGAGAGGTCGTAGCCGAAGAGGCGATCCAAGACACGCCGCGCCTCTTGCGCGCGGCGGAGGTTATCGTCGATGTGGCGCGGGTGCTCCACCGCCTCCTCAATGGCAGGCTTGGTGATCTCGTGGAAGACAACGCGCTTGGGGTTCTTGAGCTTACAGAGCTCTTTGATATGCCAGGCGATCGCCTCGCCCTCACGGTCGGGGTCGGTTGCAAGCAACACTTCGTCGGCCTTTTTGGCGGCATCGGTCAGCTCGCGCACCACCTTGTCCTTGCCGGGGATCGTTATATAGTGCGGCACAAAACCGGCCTCGATATCGATGGCGTCTTTGTTGCTCTTGGGGATGTCGCGAATATGCCCCACCGAAGAGAGCACCTTCCAGCCCGTGCCGAGGTATTTTGATATGGTCTTTGCCTTTGCGGGCGACTCGACGATGAGGAGTTTCATATATATGTGCGCAGTATACTACGCAATTGAGAGCATTTCTAACACAGCTGGAACATTCATGCAAGTTTTATAGGTGAGTGAATAGTGGGTAGTGCATAGTGAATAGGGAGGGTCGAGCGCGTTGCGCCAGCTTTTTTGTCTCTCGTCTTCTTCGTTTACTATCCACTCGTTTCGTCGTCCTATCCACTATTCACAATCCACTTGTTCGTCTACCGCTCACTAAACACTTCTCTCGCCGTAGCAAAAGGGGAATTAGTCAGGTTTACCGAAAGTGTTATACTGCCACTATGAAAACGTATGCTTTTATAGATGCATCGAATCTCTTCTATGGTGGAGAGAAATCTCTTGGCTGGAAAATTGACTATAAAAAACTTCTTGGTTACCTGCAAGAAAAATATGGAGTAACGCACACGTTTTATTTTGGTGGTGTTGAAATACACGACTTCAAATATGATTATCAAAAAGATGATACTGTCCCACTCGCGAAACTTGAAAGGTATTTGCAGGACATTCTCAAAACCAAAGGCACAGAACTAAATGAGGCCGAGCTACTTCTTATTGGTAGACATGTACAACGGATACGTTTCTATCTGAAACTATCGGAGTTTGGGTATCGTCTCTATTTAAAACCTGTAAAAATGTATGACCAAGATGATGGAACAACTAAACGTAAAGCAAACTGCGATGTTGATATGGCATTTCACTTAATGAAAGAAAGAGACGGATTTGATCGAGTTGTTGTGCTTTCGGGAGATGGAGATTTTTTGCCGGTACTGAAACATTTAAAAGAAAATAACAAAGAAGTAATCATACTCGGCAGAGGCAACAGGACTGCAAAAGAAATAAAACAGTTTGCAGGTAGTAATTTCAGGGACTTTGAATACCTGAGAGAACAGATAAAAAGAGAGCAAAAGATCTAGCAGATAAAACGAAAGGCACCCATATAGGATGCCCTTCACGTTTAGTACTTAGAGCATACCCATTATCAGTATGAATGTCAAATGAAATTGCGGAACCGTTTTTCTTTTGTAACTCCCTGCTCAAACAATGATGCAATGATGGCAAAAACCCGGCGCACCGCGCCGGCTTTTTTTGTCTCTCATCTTCTTCGTTTACTACCCACTAAACACTTCTCTCGCCGTAGCAAAAGGGGAAAACAGCGGGATACTTTACATAGTCTTTAACGTATGCCATAGTGCAGGCAGGAAATGAACCTTGCAAAGGAATTGTTACTAATCACATGTGGAGGATCTCAGATGTTAGAGTATTTTACGTATATGCCAAAAGATCACGTGGTAGATCTCTGTCTTCGGGCGTATCTGCGGTCGAATAAACTGTCGACAGCGGAAGGCCTTATAATGAAAAGTGATAAGGATAGGATTGCCCTTTTTTTAGTTGATTTGCTGTATGGGACACTTGCCTCTCTGGCGAGATATCCGCTCCCACGGTGTATTGATTTTAATGACAAGGAGGTCGTGAGCCGTCTTGTCGTAGGGCTGGAACTTAAGGAGGAGGGGTGTATAAAGAAAATAATTGAAGATTTGACGAAGTGGTTACGGAAAAAAATTGAGGACAATCAGTCCACAGGGTACAAAGTGGGTTGGGGGACAATCTCACTGGATTCCGCAGGGCGCATTCTTGTCCTATCTAATCCTGTACAAAAAGTAGTTGCTTGATGGAGCCGCATTGATCATTCAGATCAATGCGGCTTTTTTTGTCTCTTGTCTTCTCCTTTCTCTTACTATCCACTATTCACTAAACCCTGCGTTCCACCTTCCCCAGTCTCTCGGCAATCAGCCCTCTGATCTCCAACACCGAAAGGGTTACGTTGAGTTCGTGAATGGGTAGGGCGGTGCATGCGGTGAGGTCGTCTTTGGAGAGGGGTTCGCGCAGGGCATCCAACACGCAGCGTTCTTCCGGCGAACAATCGTCAAAAAGCGATGCTTGTCGCGCCTCATCAACTTCTTTCGAGGCGAGGCCCCAATGCGTGAGAATATCATTGCCGCAGGTAATGGGGATGGCGCCTTGCTTTAAGAGTGCGTTCGGGCCGCCGGCGGTTATTGAAAAAATGGAACCCGGCACGGCGAAGACGTCTTTGTTGTACTCGGTTGCGAGGCGGGCGGTGATGCGCGTGCCGGACTTTTCTTCCGCCTCGATCACGAGAACACCGCGCGCGATACCCGCCATCAAGCGATTGCGCGCGGGGAACATATACTGCATTGAACGCATCGTATCGGGGTATTCGCTTATGAGTGCACCGCCATGTTCTACGATGCGCTTGGCAAGGTGTCGATTGACGCTCGGATACAAGACGTTTTCCGCAAGACCGGAGCCGGGGAAGGCGATGGTGGTAAGCCCCGCCTTCATCGCCGCTTCGTGCGCGATAGCATCTATGCCGAGTGCGAGGCCCGAGACGATGACGATACCGCTTCCCGCGAGTTCACCTATTATTTTTTCGCACGCTTGTTTGCCATAGCTTGTGTAGCGTCGCGAGCCGACGACCGCCAGCATGGGTGCCTCCCAGTCGGGTATGGCGCCGCGCATGGAGAGTTGCTTGGGCTTTTGGGGCAACTCCGCACATTGTGGTGGGAATTCTTCAGGGGTGAGGAGGCGTGTGGAGGTCATTGAGGAGAGTGTAACAGATGTGATACTCTTATTCTATGTTGGATATAAAGTTCATCCGCGACAATCCGGACATCGTCAAAGAGGCGATTCGCAAAAAGCACGTCAAACTCAACCTTGATGAGCTTATTGAGACCGACACGAAGCGTCTCGCACTTTTGGGCGAAGTCGAGGCGATGCGCGCCGATCAAAACGCCGCGAGCGACGGTATCGCCAAGGCATCGGCCGAAGACCGTATGGTGATGATCGTGCGCATGAAGGATCTCAAGGAAAAACTCCACACCAAAGAGGCGGAGCTTGCAGAGACGATGAAGCTCTGGCAATCAATGATGCTCCAGGTGCCCAACGTCCCCGACATGACCGTGCCCGACGGCGATACCGATGCCGAGAATATGGAGGTCAAGACATGGGGTGAAGCGACAAAATTTCCCTTTGAAGCAAAAGATCATCTCGAAATCATGACGGCACTCAAGATGGCCGACTTTGAGCGCGGTGCCAAGGTGCATGGTTTTCGTGGCTACTTCCTCACCGGTGAAGGGGCGCGTCTTTCGTTCGCTATTTGGAACTACGCGATGGAGTTTTTCTCCGGCCGCGGCTTTACGCCCGTGATCCCGCCGACGATCGTACGCAAACAAAACCTCTACGGCACGGCGCACCTCCCCGGCGATGTCGAGGATTTTTACGAGACGCAAGACGGCGATGTCCTCATCGGCACCTCGGAGGTTTCGCTTATGGCGTATCATGGCGATGAAGTCTTGGACAAGAGTGCCTTCCCGATCAAATACCTCGGCTTCTCGCCCTGCTACCGTCGCGAAGCGGGCAGTCACTCCAAGGATGTAAAAGGTCTCATCCGCGTACACGAATTTTACAAACTGGAGCAAGTCGTTCTCTGCGAGGCGAGCCACGAGACATCCGTCGCCCTGCACGAAGAGCTCAATGCCAACACCGAGGCCTTTATCGAGTCGCTCGGCATTCCCTACCGCACCGTGCTCAACTGCGGCGGCGACTTGGGGCTGGGGCAAGTCAAAAAATACGACATTGAGCTGTGGGTTCCCAAAGAAGAGACCTACCGCGAGATCTCATCCGCCTCATACTTTCACGACTTCCAGACGCGCCGCTTCAACATCCGCTACCGCGACGAAGAGGGCAAGCTCCGCTACGCGCACTCCCTCAACTGCACGGCGATCCCCACCCCGCGCATCCTCGTCTCGCTTATAGAGAACAATCAGCAAGCCGACGGCTCGGTCGCTATTCCCGAGGTTCTGCGCAACTATATGGGGAAGGAGAGGATCGGCTAAACCGTTATATGTTCCGCAAACGCATCCGTTCATCGCGCGCCGTAGAGGAGACACGCCGCGAGTATGCTGTGAAGGCGGCACTCATAAGCGGCGTTTTCGTCGCGATGGTGTGTATTGCATCGTTCACAGCGCACCTGCCGGAGGTGCGTATCGCAACGATACAGATTGAGGGTGCGGTACTGACGTCGCAGGAAGCCCTCCACACGAGCATCGCCGCACAGCTGGACGGAGCGTATGTGTGGATCTTTCCCCGCAATGCGACGGCCATCTATCCGAAACAAACGATTCTGAAAGACATTCTCGATTCTTTCCCTTCGATAACCATGGTGCATCTCGAACGCGAGGGGAGTACTTCGCTTGTCGCCACGGTGGGCGAACGCGCTCCGGCATATCTCTGGTGCGGCGATGCATCGCCGGCCACCAAGGCCTCCCATAGAGAGGAGTGCTATTTTACCGACACAGAGGGGGTTGTATTTCTGCGCGCGCCCTCTTTCTCGGATGGTATTTATATGAAATTGTACATGCCCGTACTCGGCGAAGCCGTCCGACCCTTGGCAACCTATCCTCAGCCCCTCGGCATGCGTCTTATGGAGAGCGATCGTTTCTTACGTCTCATGCACTTTGCACAATCCTTGGAGGGAGAGGGCGTGTTCGTTACCAGCATTTCGTGTGATGTTCAAAAAGATTGCACCCTCACATTGAAAAACGGCGTACCGCTCATGATTGCTTCAGATACCGCTTTGGAAGTCGCCCTGCGAAATCTTTTTGCCACCATAGAGACCGGCAAGGTTACCCTTGATGATCTGACTATGGCGCGCCGGCGTTTTGATTATATCGATCTGCGTTTTGATAAAAAAGTATTCCTGAAAGAACAATAGACCTTTTGCACAATAACCTTTCTGCTGCAATGTCCACATAACGGCTACGACTTGTCAAAAAAAGTTCACGAGATACGCCGTATATCACTCACTTTTTTTGACTGCGCCTCGCTCGTTATGTGAACATTTCGCTACGAAAATTATTGTGCAAAAGGTCTAATAAAAAACGACCCGTTACTCGTTCGGGTCGTCGTAGTCTTCATCGGTATGTCCGAGGAATCCTCGCTGTCGCGCAGGATTGCGGAGACATGTCGCGGCGCGATCGGCCGCCCACGTATCGGGCAATGTCTCTATGACAAAGATACAGTTCTCTTCGCTCGGATAATGTTGCAACAGACGCATCGCCTGTTGCGAGAGCCAGTTGATCTCCCAGTGTTCAGCCATGGGCGTACCGGCAGGGTGTTCTATAAAAGCACGATAGATAACAACCCGCAAGGCCGACTCCGTCTGAAACTCTGTATCGAATGTTTTGCACAAGAAATTATCAATAACGGCGCGGCGGGCCATGCGACTGCATATACTCGTTACTTCCACCTGAATGTCGGGTGGTATTTTTTCGGCGCGTTTCCATTGTTTGCGCCCTTTTTTACCGCCATCTTCCGGAGGCGAGGTTTTCTTGCTCATATACACCCCCGTTTTTTTAACAGTATTCTATTTTTGAGTGTAGCACGTGCCGTATAAAACGGTACTCTTGCGCTCTTGACGAGTTACGTGCACTATATCGATATGAACCGCGGATTTTGGGATACGCTCTCCAAGCCAATCATGGCGCTTGCGCCCATGGCCGACGTTACCGACGCGGCTTTTCGTCGTATCATTGCGAAGTACGGCAAACCCGACGTTACCTGGACGGAGTTCGTCTCGGCCGATGGTCTGTGCTCGCAAGGTCGCGAAGTGCTCCTGCGCGACCTTGCCTTTAGCGATGCTGAGCGGCCAATCGTTGCCCAGCTCTTTACGAGCAACCCCGAGCACATGCGCCGCGCCGCCGCCCTCTGCGCGGAGCTTGGTTTCGACGGCGTGGATATCAACATGGGGTGCCCCGACAAGAGCATCGAAAAGCAAGGCTGTGGCGCGGCGATGATCCGCAATCCCGACAATGCGCTCGCCGTCGTTCGCGCGGCAAAGGATGGCGCGGCAGGGTTGCCCGTTTCGGTAAAGACGCGCTTAGGGTACAACAAAGACGAGTTGGAGGAGTGGTTGCCTCGCTTGCTTGAAACAGAGCCGGCGGCGATCACGATCCATGCGCGCACGCGCAAGGAGATGTCGCTTGTGCCCGCGCGGTGGGAGCGCGTTGCGCGCGCCGTAGAGATTGCGAAGGGGAGCGGCACGCTCATTCTCGGCAACGGTGATGTGAAGAGTGTCGAGGAGGGGAGGCGGCTTACAGAGGAAACGGGCGCCGACGGTGTGATGATCGGCCGCGGCATCTTTGGCAATCCGTGGCTCTTTGCGAAGGACGGCCGCATACCACCCCTTTACGAGAAGCTCAAAGTGATGGTAGAACATACGCAGCTCTTTGAAGAATTGCTTGGCGATATCAAAAATTTCGCCATCATGAAAAAGCACTACAAGGCCTATGTAAACGGCTTTGACGGTGCCAAGGAATTGCGCATGATGCTCATGGAGGCCAAGGACGCCGCCGAGGTGAAGGAGATCACTCAAAATTTTTTAACTGAGAGGTAGAAGATATGACGGTACGCGCTTCAGAAGAATTGCGGCAAGGATGGTATACGACGGTCGGTGGGCCATCGGTCAAATTCATTTCCGAGGGGCTCTATGAGCCAACCTTGGAGCGGATCGCGATCTACAGGGAAGGGCAAGAACTGCTCGTGGACCTCCTAGAATCGTTCAAGGAGACCTATGTGTTTTCAACCCCGTCCATCGCCCCATCGGGGATCTCGTTGCCTTGCTACGAGCACTGGAGCGGCAAACGATATTGGGGCGTCGGGAGGGGGACGTATCTCCCGACCGGTGATGACCTGATGGTCTATCGTGCCATGTATTGCGATGAGAGGTACTGGGCCCGCCCCTATAATGTATTTTTTGAGAAGGTCCCCGACAAAGAGGGCAAGATCGTCCCTCGCTTCAAACGACTCAAGGATGAGCCGATAGTGCTCAAAGACTAATTAATTCGCAAAGCCCCGCACTCGCGGGGCTTTTTTTGGTGATTTTATCCACAGGTTACTTGACCTTTTTTATCGACAGGAATATGCTTGCTTCAGATTTGGGTGGTCGTATGATCCGATGGCTGTTCCCGAGACGTGCGTTTCGCGCGCCGCGAGAAGCTATTGCCTCACGTGATCACTCGTTAGGGGCTCTTTTTTACTTTTCTTCTACCTACTTCAGTCCGGAGGTTTATGTATGGTTTTGCCATGCTTTGTGGCTGTGTGCGGTCTTGTTCGGGAGCACAGGGATCGTGTGCTCGATGTGTTGAAGGATATCTATATCGAGCAAGAACAGGCATTTGTCGCTTGCTCCGATAAGAGTTCGGGATGTGCTGAGAAATTTTCTCATTTTCTCGCCAATGGTCATCAAGGACTGATGACCTCGGCGGGATTGATAAGTTTCTTTTGGTCTCGACTTGATAGTGGTATCGTCGAGACGGTTCAGCCCGCTCTTCTGGGAGGAAAATCGGTACTCATGGATGGATTTGGAATGAAGATTTGGGCACATGCCATCGCTCGTGCCGAGGATGGTCGGATGCATGCTTTGTGTAATTTACACAAAGCAAATATAGAAACATCCATAGTCGATCGGGGGATTCCAAAACCGGTCTACTTGATTCCTCGCATTAGGGATTGCGAGGAGGTGAAACACATCCTTCTCCCGAAGGATGTGTCGCGCACGCCGGTCATTCCTTCGGGGATGACGCTCGATACTTTTTTATCGAGACTCATCTGGGCTTTTGATAATTATCAGAAATACATAGATGGCCAGCGGGTAATCTATGTGGATGCGGAGTTCATCCACCATGATGATGTATCAGAAAAAATCAAAACACTTCTCGAGGAGATAGTATATGATGCGTGATATTTTTCTCGTCATTTTACTGATCACGGCAGGATTGTCCGCATGCAACGGATATGACGCCTGTGATGAAGATAACAGTAAGCGTATCGCTATTGCGAGAAGCCTGCGGTATCTTTAGTTTCGACGTTCTTTTTTTTGAAGCCCCGTTTATTACGGGGGTTCTCTTACGCCCTCCTCTCGGAAGAGAAAGGTATAAGAGAGCCTTGTGCTTTATTTACATAACCATACCTATGAAACATTTTCGCGAGACATTTTTACTCATGCCGAACATCCTCAAGGCCAACTGGAAGTCAGGTCTGACCGTCGCCCTTATCTCCGTACCTCTCTCTATCGCTCTTTCCATCGCCTCGGGTGCCGGCCCTATCGCCGGTATCGTAACCGGTATTTGGGCAACGCTCATCGCAAGTTTTTTTGCAAGCAGTAATTACAACATCATCGGCCCTGCCGGTGCGCTTGTAACGGTACTTTTTGCCGCTACGGTAGAGGCGCCGGCGGGCTTGGGTGCGGCGGTGCTCCCTCTTCTTGCTCTTGGGTCGGGAATCGCACTTCTCGCGATCTGGGCACTCAAAGCAGATCGTTTTCTTTACTACGTACCATCCAGTGTTATCTATGGCTTCTCGGCGGGTGTCGCTTTTCTCATCGCCGCCTCCCAGCTTTTCGATGCGACAGGATTATCCACACTCAAACGCACCGGCACGTTTGAGGGTGATATCGCTCTTTTTATAGAACACATCGCAGAGGTAAACTATGATGCGGTTCTGCTCTGTGCCATCTTTGTCGCAGGGATCCTTATTTGGAAACGTTGTGTCAAAACACTTCCAGCCGTCATCCCCGCGGCCGTTCTCGGTATCGTCGTGGGTATCACACAAGATTGGTTCGGCTTTCATATGCTGACGCTTGGCGACAAGTTTGGCGAGGTTGTAGGAGCACTCTTTCTGCCTGTCTCGTGGTCGGGTATCACCTCCATCGTTGCTTCATCGGAGGGGCTTATCTGGTTTATAAAACTCTCTTTAGTGATCGCTCTTATAAGCGTTCTTGAAACACTTATCACCGCCAAGATCGGTGATAAACTCACCAAAACACAGTCTTCCGGACGTAAAGAGATATTCGGTCTCGCACTCGCCAATCTCGGATCGGGTGTGATGGGCGGTTTGCCGGCGACGGGCGTCTTTTTGCGCACGGGTGCCAACATAAAAGCGGGCGCGACACATCGCACCTCCGCGGCTCTTTCCGCCGTTTTCACCGCCATCATTGCACTTATCGTTATGCCGCTTTTCGTCTTTATTCCCGTGGCCGTCATTGCGGCGATCCTCATCAACACCGCACTCGGTCTCATAGAAACAGAGCGCTTCAAGGAATTCTGGCATCATGAAAAATCGAGTTTTATTATCGGTTGTATTGTCGCTCTCATCACCATCTTGCACGATCCGGGATTGGCCGTATTGGCGGGTGCCACCATGGCTTTACTTATTTTTGCCGATCGTGTGAGTGTCGGACATTTCCACGCCGTCTTCAACTATCCCCACAAAGCTCCCGATGAGGCGCGGGGTAAAGATGCCATCGCACTACCCGATCTTACGTCCAACAAAACACCCGATATCATCACCTACAGTCTTGCCGGTATGGTCAGTTATATAGATGCCGGCAAGCACGCCGCCAATCTGCGGACCATTGCTCGGACACCCGGTGTAAAGACCGTGATCCTTCGTATGCGCAATCTCTTTTCGCTGGATATGGAAGCAAAGGAGATGCTTGCTGAAGCGGTTGATGATCTTACGAAGAGCGGAAAAACCGTGCATGTATCATCCGCCGACGAGGGAATCAAAACTCAAATTTGCTCGTTTGACGAGATACGATCACTTGCCGAGTGCGGACAATTTCATGATAAAACCGAACGTGCAGTCGGTGTCATTCGTGCCAAGGGCTATTGATCTGTTTCATATGCTATACTGATCCCATGTCAGACCTCGCCCTCTATCGCACATACCGCCCCAGTACTTTTGATGAGGTGCTTGGGCAGGAGCACGTGATCGCCGTCTTGCAAAAAGCCATCGCCGATCACGCTATTAGCCACTCCTACCTCTTCTTCGGCTCCCGCGGCACCGGCAAAACCTCCGTCGCACGCATCTTTGCGCGCGAGGTCGGCTGTGCCCCCGAAGACCTCTACGAGATGGACGCCGCTTCCAATCGCGGCATCGACGATGTCCGCGAACTGCGCGAGTCCGTACGCACTCTGCCGTTTTCCTCGCCCTACAAGGTCTATATCATCGACGAGGTGCATATGCTCACCAAAGAGGCCTTCAACGCGCTCCTCAAAACGTTGGAAGAGCCGCCCTCGCACGTCATCTTCATACTCGCCACCACCGAGGTGGATAAAGTGCCGGCGACCGTCGTCTCCCGTTGCCAGACCTACATCTTCAAAAAACCTACGCAGGAGATCCTCGAACACTCCATCGCCGGTATTGCCAAGAAAGAGGGGTACGAGATCGATGCCGAGTCGGCCGAGCTGATCGCGCTTCTTGGCGATGGTTCTTTTCGTGATACCCATGTTACCTTGCAGAAGATTCTGAGTGCCGCCTCGGGCAAAAGCATCACCGCCGCCGATGTCGCGCGTGTTACCAATGCCCCCTCCGGCGCAGTGGTCAACGGCCTCGTCTCCTCGATCGTGAAGGGCGACCTCGCTTCCGCACTCGCCCTCGTCCACGACGCCGCAGAGCACAATGTGGACTTCAAAATACTGTTGAAGCGCATCATCGCCAAGGTGCGCATCGTGATGCTCATGCGCTTTGCTCCCGAGCTCGCCGAGAAGTTTGCGCGCGATCTCACGCCCGAAGATCGCGCCCTCCTCGCCGAACTCGCCAAGAATGGCGCGGCCATAAACTCCGCCCTCCTCGCCGAACTCCTCGCCGTCTCCGTCGCCACCGAGCGCGCCTACATCACCCAGCTTCCCCTTGAGCTCGCGCTCGTCAAATTGCTGGGAGAGAAGGCGAGTGGATAGGGGGTGCGTGGGACTATGGTTTGTAGCATAAAGTATGTACAGTAAGATATGGCCGACACTATCTCAAAATTAAAAGCAGTCTCTTTGATCAAACAGGTCGAGGAGATTTTTCCTGATAAAACAAGTGAGCAGTACACCCGCTTACCATCAAGAGTTCAGGAGATCGTGGACCACAACGTAGAGATGCTTTCCGCGTATCGCTTTACCTATCTTTCAGGTAAAAAGCACGTGGTTGGCTACATGATTGAGCCGAAAGCCGGAAAAGACCCTCTTCCATGTGTTATTTGGAATCGCGGAGGAGCAAATGACTTCTCGGCTATTATTAAAGAACGATTATTTTATGGTATGGTTGCCACCATTGCGCGAGCAGGTTATATCGTAATTGCTACTCAATATGCCGGTAACGAAGGCGGTGAGGGGAAAGATGAATACGGCGGAGATGACCTACATGATGTTTTGAATCTTAAGACCATTCTCGATGAGTATGATCGAGCCGATAGTTCGCGTATCGGTATGTATGGTGCCAGTCGAGGCGGTATGATGACCTACCTTGCCCTCAAATCGGTAGACTGGATAAGCGCCGCCGTAATAGTGGCGGGCGTGACTGATCTTCATAGACTTTTGAATGACCGCCCACAAATGAAAGATACATTCGAGCGTATGTTTGGTATTGCCGACACAACACTCAATGAACGTTCGGCGGTTATGTGGGCCGACAAAATATCCAAACAAGCGCCCATATTGATAATGCATGGTGCCGATGATGACCGTGTCTCGATGCTGCACGCTTTGGATATATCATCCTTATTCTACAAGTACGCAATCCCCCACCGACTTTATATTTTTGAAAAAACCGATCACTACCTCAATCAAGTACACCCCTTACCAATAAAAGAAGCGATTGCGTGGTTTGATCGATTTGTAAAAAAAGAGCAAAAATATAGTCCCTCGGGGCAGAGCCCCGAGACAATACTTTGAACTCGCTCCGCTCGTACATACCGCGCGGCAGAGCCGCGCGGTATTGAACCTATAGTTATAGTAGCTCCTCGGCTCGGAAACGAGAAAACTCTGCTTCGCTTCGTTTTCTCATTTCACTCGCTCTACGTCGCTAATAAAAACCTCGCGCACGCGCGAGGTTTGTACTATCAGATGAAACCGACAGCCATCTGTACGGTTGGGCGAACTAGTTGGGGTGCTTTATCGTAATCAGGACAACATTGTGGCGTGCCATCCTCGTCAGTGCAGTTTGCTGCCTGGTCGTGGCAGGTGCGAAAGTACGATTTATCGCCGAAATACAAGGCAAAGAGTTTCTGAGTCCGCTCATGTGCCTCTTGGAGATCTCGCGCATCACTTTCACCTCGCGTTCCATAATAAGGGAAGTGGTGTAAAAAGCGGCCAAGTGCCTTTTGGCAGTCATCAGCATATTTTCGTGTATCCAAAATATGTGTGTGCCAAAAGGTGTCTATGTGTTTGGAGGGTGCACAGACAGTATCGGGTTGTAAGAGCCTGTTCATAATCTTTTTGCTACACTGTATGCATGAGAAAAACATACCC
>CAYGCZ010000012.1:584-24325 GCA_964348495.1 uncultured Candidatus Saccharibacteria bacterium | reverse complement strand
AGATCTCTTTGCTATCGCCACCTCGACACCAACCGCAACTACGACCGTCTTTCGTATCAATTTTCAAGGTAGTACGTTTGGCAATAATTTCCTCTCCACGAGCGGCTCGGCTCTTTCTCCTTCGTTCAGATGGGAGAGCGACGACGACACCGGTTTCTATAATTTTGGCGCCGACAGCATCGGCATCGCAACCGGCGGAAACTTTCGCGCCATCGTAGATGGTTCTGGTAATTTTGGCATTGCTACATCCACCCCTTGGGGTCTCCTTTCCGTCAATCCAAACGGCATCTCCGGCCCCGCTTTTGTCGTAGGGTCATCTACCGGCACAAATCTTATCGTTACCAATGGCGGGCTTGTAGGTATTGGAACCACCACCCCTTCCGCCAATCTTGTGGTGAACGGTACAACAGGCAGAAATCTTGTGCAAGTCGCCACATCAACCAATCAAAACGTTTTTGTTATAACCCAAGACGGAAAGATCGGTCTTGGAACGTCAACACCCTTGGTAGGCCTCCATTCAACACGAGGCATCGTCTCGACCGGTCAGGTGGGAAGTTTCTCCGGTGTGTTCAGATCCGATTCACACTTTGAGGCGCGCTCACCGGACGCTCTCATCTCTATTTTTGACACCACCAATCCCACATCGACCACGAGCGAATCAGCCATCGCATGGGGCGGCTACGACGGTGCCGGCTCTCCCCAAAAGACCGCCTCCATCAGCGCAGTGTGGAGTTCTACCAGCACGGTGAGCGGCTACTCAGCCCTTCGTCTCAACGCCACCAAAAACGGCGGCGGTACCGACGCCATCGGCTTGACCATCTACGGCGGCCAGGGTGCCAAGTTCTTCGGCTTCGACTTTACCGGCCCCGGCGAAGACAAGCTCTTGATCGGCGGCGAGGTGCAGGCGGAGAACATGTCCATCGGTACGACCTTCGATTCCACCCTCGGACTCAAGGTGTACCATAATGGCGCGACATTCGACGGAAACTTCAAAGAGATTTCCGAGTTTAGAAACGCCGCCGGTACCAATGGCCTCACCCTCGGCTATGACAACACCGCAACCAAAGGTATTATAACCTCCGTCGGCACCAACTCCGGCCTGGCTCTGGTTACCCACGACGGCTCATCATGGGGAGAGCGCCTCTCCATCGGTACGACGGGCAACGTCGGCATCGGCACCACCTCTCCCTACGCCAAGTTCTCGTTGCACAAACTCTCAACCGACGGAAACCCCACCGGAGATCTCTTTGCTATCGCCACCTCGACACCAACCGCAACTACGACCGTCTTTCGTATTAATTTTCAAGGCAACACCTTCGGCACCACCTTTCTGGCAAACGATGGCACCGCCCTCTCACCAAGCTTCCGTTGGACCAATGACGACGATACTGGCTTGTATCGTTTTGGTGCAAACAGTATCGGGATAGCAACCGGCGGCAACTTCAGTGCCGTCGTAGACGGTTCAGGCAGGCTGGGTATCGGTACCTCAACTCCCAACTGGCTTTTGCAGACCGTCGGCACGCGACCATTTTCTGTTCTCTCCGATACTGCCGCAGGAACGAATGCAAAACACTGGTTCACCACTTCACAGGGCGGCAACTACTACATCGGCACCAGTAGCGATGCTCTCAATGCAACCACGACTTATATGACCATTCTGGGTGGGGGTGATGTGGGTATTGGTACAGTATCGCCAGCCGCCAAACTTCACGTCTTCGGCAGTATTCGAGGTGATGCGCTTGCGTTGGGTACGACGGTAGATACGGGGCTTGGTATCAAACTTTTTCACGATGGAAGTACCTTCGACGGCAACTTTAAAGAGATTGCTGAAATCCGCAACGCCGCCGGTACGAAAGGTGTTATTTTGGGATATGATACCAGTGCCGTAAAAGGCATCATGACATCCGTCGGTGCCAATTCAGGCATAGGATTTGTAACACATGACGGCTCATCATGGGCTGAACGCATCTCGATTGCCACCAACGGAAATGTAGGTATCGCCTCGACATCACCATGGCGCACACTTTCAGTAAACGGTACCGTCGCCTTCAACGGGTTGACGACTTCGGCAACGGGAAATTCGCTTTGTATTTTATCCAACAAAGATATTACCGATGCCGGTGCGGCAACCTGTACGGGGTCGTCTGAGCGTTTCAAGGAAAATATCGCGACGCTCCAATCCGGTTTGGGCTTGGACTTGCTCAAGAAGATCCGCGTCGTCTCCTTTGACTACAAAAAAGAGTATGCAAGCCCCGAGGAGGCCCCCGCCTCAATCGGCTTTATCGCCGAAGAAACGGAGACGGTCGACACCCGCTTTGTGGATTATGGCTACGACGGTAAGCCACTCACCATTCACTTTGAGCGCATTCTCGCCATAACGGCGCAAGCCGTGCAAGAATTGTGGACTATTGTTGAACAACAGCAAAAAGACATTCAAAATCTCTTCACCCGCGTTGCCGACTTGGAACATAAGCAAAACCAAGGTGCTGTGGAGGGTGATACGCTGTGCATTGGTTCAACCTGCGTTACCGAGGAGCAGTTAAAGACGATTCTTATGTCAGCGGGGCAGGAGAGCGCACTCTCAAGCTCCGGTGCCTCCGCGGAAACTTCCACCACTTCCGAACCGACCCCCGACACCATCGCCCCGACGCTCACCATCTCCGGCAATAACCCCGCCGAGATAGCGCTCAACGCAACCTACAACGACCTCGGCGTCGTCGTACAAGACAACGTAGACAACAACCTCGGACACACCATCACGGTGGACGGTACGCTTCTTGCGTCGGGGCAACAAGTTACCATCGACACCTCCGTCGCCGGTGAACACGCAATCGTCTACTCGGCGACCGACAATGCCGGCAACACGGCAAGTTCCACCCGTACCGTGATCGTCGGCGGGGAAGAGGAAGCTCCCGCAGTCGATGAGGCGGCGGATGAAACGGCGACGACGACCGATCAAACACCATCGGAACCGGCAACCGCTGACACTGCCACTACAACCGACGAGACTCTCTGAGAGAGCAGTCTTTCAAAAAAACCGCCGAAGCGGTTTTTTTACGGTTTTTGTTCCCTACTGCCATAAGGTTCACCTGCCGCCCACCGTATTACCCACCCTATTTTTGTAGTATACTGGCGGTAATGGAAACGTTGACCGCTCAGCAGATTGCTCGCCAAGACGAGGTGGATAATCGCATTTTTGAATTGATCAATGATCTTATCCCTTCAGACAAAAAACTCGTTTGGGACATTGAGATGATTGGCGCAATTAGAGACCTAATTTCAAAAGAAATCATCGCAAGAGTCAAACTCACCGAAGAAGAATTTTATCCCTATAGTAATATATCGCCAAGTCGCTAGGCGCTCTGATGGAAGGATTATGAAAATAATTTTATGAATATGCAAAATCTTGTGAAATATAAATTAGCGGGTGGGGCCGCGCTCGTCGTTGCTATTGTTCTTGTCTATCAATATGCTCCATTGACGCAAGCGCAACGACTTAACAAACAATGCCAAGATTTTGGAAAAAATGTTGTGGCAGAACACACGGGGATGTTTGAGGGAGAAAAAGTCAGTTTTTTCTATAGCAAAAGATTGGATACTTGTGTTGCCAAGAACATTGATGAATTAGGAAACGATTTTAGTCTTTGCGACATCAAACGTAATTACATTAAACAAGAATTTACAGACCCTACAATTTGTGGGGGTGTATTTCACTGCGACAAAGATGGCGTTGATAATGTCGTCTTAGAAAAAGCTGAAAAATATAACGGAAAACTTTTCGAGGTTTCTTATTCAGAATTTCTTGATAATGGCGAGGGGGGAGAGCCACGCACGCTTAAATCACCAGAGAAGCCATACACGCGGGAAAAGTGTAAAATGATGTTTGATAAAAAACTCTCTGAAATAAAGTAATTTATGGCAAAACGAAAACAATCAGAACCAATAGAAGCAAACCTCTCATATCAACAAATGGAGGTGGCTATTCCTAAAATTGATAGGAGAATAGCCGATCTTGAAAGTTTTGATGTTGATTCTATAGCAGACCGAAGGGACGCAAGAATTGGGGCGCTTGCGAAATCGCTAGACGCGCTACTCGTTTCTGTTTTTGGTGCAGGTACAGTTGAATATGACCGCTACCATTGGCAAGTTACCCGATTGGATACCGCCTCAATAAACATGATGTACCGAACTCCGATTCACGAAGTGCGCGAGGGGCTTCGTCGTGGCATTGCAACCGCTAAAGCGCATTTGGAAGCGATTAAAAAGGGGTTCCTTGAAGAACTTGGAGACGCAGGTCTTACTTCTTCTGGAAAAACCTTAAAAGCTTACGAAGGACTTGAATTACACCCAGAAATTGAGCGTGCTGTCGGAAATCTTTATCGTGATGGTCATTATGCCAACGCTATTGAAGATGCAACGAAAGCGTTAAACGCTTTGGTACGGATGCGAAGCGGTGTTGATGATAAGGATGGGATTCCTTTAATGGAAACAGTGTTTAGTCCTAAAAATTCAATTCTCAAATTCAATAATTTGGCAGATCAATCAGATGTTGATGAACAGAAGGGATTTATGATGATGTTTGGTGGAGCTGTTGCGGGATTGCGAAATCCTCGTGCGCATAAAATTATCAAAGACGACCCAGAAATGGCGCTAGAATTTATTGCGTTTATTAGTTTACTCGCAAAGCTGGTAGACAAAAGCACAAAATAATTATGACTAAGTACTATATCCATGTTTGATATTGTAACCCTCGTACAAGCGGCAGGATATGTGGGACTCACGGCGATTGTTTTTGCTGAGTCGGGGCTTTTTTTCGGCTTCTTTTTACCCGGTGACAGCCTGCTCTTCACGGCGGGGTTCCTCGCGTCGCAGGGTCTGCTCGACATGGCTCCGCTCGTCTTTCTCTTGTTCGTCGCCGCGGTGGCGGGCGATACGGTAGGATACTGGTTTGGCAAAAAGATCGGCCGTTCTATTTTTTCGCGCCCGCAGTCGCGCTTTTTCAACCCCGCTCACATCGTGCGGACACAACATTTCTTTGAACGCTACGGCAAGAAGGCGATTGTGCTCGCGCGCTTCGTTCCGATTGTTCGCACCTTTACACCTATTATGGCGGGAGTGGGGACGATGCCGTATCCCACGTTTGCGGCGTACAACATCGCCGGCGGCTTCTTGTGGGTTGTGGGTATGACGCTCGGCGGCTATTTCCTGGGGCAGGTGGTGCCGCACGCCGATCGTTATGTCGAGGTGATCGTGATCGGCATCATTGTCGTCTCACTCATACCTATTGTACGAGAATACCTGCAGATGCGGCGGGGATACAGGTGATTGTGTGAAAAAGAAAAATGGTTATATACTGATACTATGAATATCGTCTTAATCCACGGCATGTATATGAACGACCTCTCCTGGGAGGGGTGGGTTGCCCTCTTGCGTGCCAAGGGGCATACCGTCTCTACTCCGGTATGGCCGTTTCATGCGGGTGATCCCGCAACTCTTCGCGCCAACCCTGATCCTGCCTTGGGAAAACTCCAATTCAAGGATATTCTGGCGCATGTGCGAACCTTCCTCAGGGAAGTCCCCAAACCTTTCGTTCTTGTAGGCCACTCTATGGGTGGTTTGGTCGTCCAAAAACTCATAAACGAGGACATGGGTGTTGCCGGCGTGTGCATCGACACAGCTCCTCCTCGGGGAGTCGTTACGTTCATCCCCAGTTTTTGGAAGGGGAATTGGCCGCATGTGAACCCGTTTGCGGGCAATGCTCCCTGCCACATGACGCCTGAGCGTTTTCAGTACACCTTTTGCACTACCATGAGCATGGATGAGACGAGGCGTCATCTTGATCACTATGTCGTGCCGGAAAGTCGCAACGTCCCGCGCAGTACGCTCACGGCACAAGGGGCGATTGATTTTCAAAAGCCGCACCCGCCGCTCTTATTCATCGCGGGAGAGAAGGATACTATCATTCCGTGGCAATTGAACAAGTCAAACGCCCGCGCATACACGGACAAGGGGAGTGTAACTGATTTTAAAATTTTCCCCAACCGTACGCACTTTATCTGCGGACAGGAGGGTTGGCAAGAGGTCGCTGAATATGTAGAAAAGTGGGTCGGTGAGCATGTGCGTTAGTGCATAGGCAGTATGAGGAGAAAAATCAATCCATAGGGATTGATTTTTTTTGTATCTATAGTACTGTGGCGACAGAAGTGTTCACATTGAAAGAAAGAGGTACGTCGCACATGAAAATTATTCTTGGTTCCGCCTCACAAGGGCGTAAACGTATGATGAAGAAGGGTGGATATCCCTTCGAAGTCATGATCTCCGATTTGGATGAAAAAAACCTGTCGGATCGGCCCTCCACAGCGGAACGACTGACGATGTTTTTGGCTCATGCCAAAGCGACGTCAGTACTCCGGCGCATTCGCGAGGAGGCGATTCTCATCACCGCAGATCAAGTGGTGGACTGCGAGGGAAAAATCCTAGAAAAGCCCAAGAATATTGGCGAAGCGTTCGAGCACATTATGCTCTGCACGCGCACTGCCAGAGTGGCGACGGTTACTGCCGTCGTCGTGGTCAATACTATGACCCGTGAGCGGCACATAGGTGTCGATCGAGCAACGTTTCGTCTCAGGCCCTTTTCGTGGGGAGAGATGGAAAAACTCCTCGGGGATGACGCCGCGCTTTCCTGTGCGGGAGGGATTTCTATTGAGAACCCTCTCGTGGCGGCGCATGTGGAAGAGTTGGAGGGAGCGGTAGATAGCGTGATCGGCTTGCCGATCACGCTTACAAAGGAGCTCATGGAACGGAGCGGTTTTCAGAAGTGAGGTAATATAGGGCGTTGCCGCAGGCAACGCCCTTTTTCTTACGGCGGCGTTCATGATACGATACATGCATTATGGAACAGGGGACTATGAGCAAAAAAACGGTTTCTTTTTTACGGAAGGCGTCGCCAAAGCCCGCATCGTCGCCGAGGCAAAGATGCGCAGTATCAAAGACCGTGTCGGCCTCTCACTCATTGCTAACCACTAACTACTAACCACTAATCACTATTCCTTTTAGAATATGGACCGCATTCTCATCAAAGACCTTCATGCTCATATTGGCGAATCGGTAACGATCGCCGGATGGGTCGAGACGCGCCGCGACCACGGCAAGATCACCTTCATCGACCTGCGCGACAGGACGGGCATCTTGCAGACCGTCGCTACGCCGGCATCGGGCGAGGCGCATACGATCGCACGCGAAGCCCGCGACGAGTGGGTGGTAGCCCTTACCGGCACGATCAACAAACGCCCCGAACGCATGATAAACGCCGATTCTCCGACGGGTGACATCGAGATGGAAATTGCCGCGATAGAAGTCTTGAACAAGGCGCAGGAGTTGCCTTTTGACAAAGATGCGGAGCTCAACCTTGATACGCTTTTGGATTATCGTCCGCTTACCCTGCGCCGCGAGCGCGAGCGCGCCATCTTCAAAGTTCAGCACGAAATAGTTGCCGGTTTCCGCGATGCGCTCACGGCGATGGGTTTCACCGAATTCCAATCGCCCAAGATCGTCGGCGACGATGCCGAGGGCGGTGCTGGTGTCTTTCGCTTGGAGTATTTTCACGACAAGCACGCCTATCTCGCCACCTCGCCCCAGCTCTACAAGCAGATCATGGTAGGGGCGTTGGAGCGCGTCTTCACCGTCGGTACGATGTTCCGCGCCGAGAAGCACGCCACCACGCGCCATCTAAACGAGCTCTCCATGCTCGATTTTGAAATGGGCTTTATCAAGGATCACACCGATGTCATGCGTACGACGACCGCCATGTTGCGCGGTATCACGGAGCGTTTGCGTGAGCGGTCTGTTCATGAGTTTGCCGCTCTTAGCGCCGCGATCCCCTTGATCGGCGATATGACGAGCGACCTCTTCCCTACGATGAAACTGTGTGAGGCGCAGGAGCTGATCAGTAAAGAGACAGGGGTCAATTGTGTGGGAGAGCTCGATCTCGAGCCGGAGCATGAACGTTGGTTGTGCGAGTATTCCAAAGAAAAGCTCGGATCCGATTTCGTCTTCGTTACGCATTATCCTGTCGCCAAGCGACCTTTCTATACCATGCCCGATACGGAGGATATCGGTTTTACCAAGAGCTTTGATCTTCTCTTTCGCGGTGTGGAGATCGTCTCCGGTGCGCAACGCATCCATGAGTATGAGATGCTTGTTCGAAATATGGTGCTCAAAGGTCTGAATCCGGAAAAGTTTTCGTTTTATCTGCAAGCCTTCAAATATGGCATCCCGCCCCACGGCGGGATTGGCATGGGCTTGGAGCGCCTGACGCAAAAGTTCCTCGGCCTCGCCAACGTCAAAGAGGCGACCCTCTTCCCGCGCGACTTGAATCGCATCGATACGCGTCTTTCGGAATAGCGACGAATTGAAGTCGTCTCGCAAGACGCGTATCATATACCTATGAGCGAGCAGGTACACGATACTATCGAAGCGACGATCCCTGCGGGAGGGTATACCATCAAAACAGAAATGTTCGAGGGGCCGTTAGATATGCTCCTGTCGCTTATTGAGAGACGCAAGCTTCATATCAGCGACATCTCGCTTGCCGAGATCGCCGACGATTACATCGCGTATCTCGAGCATATGGAATCGTTCCCTCTGCGCGGCGCGGCGGAGTTCTTGGTTATCGCCTCAACACTCGTCCTCATCAAATCGCGCTCGTTGTTGCCCGCGCTTACCCTCACCGATGAAGAGGAACGCTCGGTCAGCGACTTGGAGGATCGCCTGAAGAAGTATCAGCGCATCAAAGAGTTGAGCATCCTGGTGAAGGAACGGTACGGTACTTCGCCGATCTTCCCGCGCCCGCCGTCAAGGGATATGGTGCCCGTCTTTTCTCCCACGCACGAAATCACCATCGCCGGTATCGCGGAGGCGATGCACCGCGTCCTCTCGCGTCTCCCTAAAAAAGAGGCGATCCCCCAGGTGATCGTCAAAAAGATGATCACTTTGGAGGAGATGACGGAACGGCTGACCAAACGCATCAGTGCCGCGCTTTCTTTAAGTTTTCGCGAGTTTTCAGGAGGCAACACCGCCGCCAAGGTGGATGTGATCGTGGGATTTCTCGCTATGTTGGAGCTTATCCGCCGCGGTATGATCCACGCGCGGCAAGACAAGCACTTTACCGACATTCATCTGGAACCGCATGATGTCGGCGTACCTTCGTACCATTAGTTTCACATTACATACTCTCTTTATATATGCCACTCGATGCACAACTGGAAGCGATCCTCTTCTACAAGACGGAGCCCCTTGCCTACTCCGCCCTTATGGAGATGCTCGCGCTCTCCGGCGCGGAGGGAGAGGCGCGCCTGCGTGAAGCTATCGCTGCGTTGGAAGGGCGCCTTGCGCACGGTGGCTTGCGGCTTGTGGTGCAAGGCGACATGATCGCACTGGGGACGGCTCCAGAAGTGGCACCGGTGATTGAAGGAATCCGCAAGCTGGAACTTTCCAAAGACTTGGGCAAGGCGGCGCTGGAGACGCTGACCATCATTTTGTACAAGCATCCCGTCTCCAAAGGAGAGATCGACTATGTGCGCGGCGTCAACTCAGGATTCATTCTGCGCAGTCTTCTCGTCCGGGGTCTTATAGAACGCCTGCCCAACCCTAAAGATAAGCGCACCTTCTTGTACGCACCGAGCGTGGACACTCTTTCATACCTTGGTATAACGCGTGTTCAAGAGCTACCTGAATACGAAACCATGATGGCGCACGTGGCGGCTTTTGAAAAAGACTTTACTGAAGGGGAAGAAGGGGAGTAAGATAGAGGTCATATCCCATGTACGATGCGCTTTTGAAAAAACTTGAAACCTCCGCAGGGTACCGTATGGTCTTCGGTCTTTTGCTTGCGGGAGTTTTTGTGGGCATTATCTTCGTCGCCGATCGTGCCGAAAAATCTGTCGAGCCGGAAGCGGCGATCGTCGAGGCGCCGCCGCCGGCGAATCCCTTCGCCTCGGTCATACTCTCTGCAGAAGCGGCGTATGTCTTTGAAGTGGCGACCGGCAAGGTCCTCTATGCGCACAATGAAGAGGCACAGCTTCCGCTCGCCTCGGTGGTAAAGGTTCTTACGGCTGTTGTTGCGGAAGAAGCTCTGGGACCCGATAATATCGTTACAATACAGCGGGATGCCGTCCGTGCCGATGGCGACTCCGGCCTCCTGATAGGGGAGAGCTGGCGCGTAAAGGATCTTATTGATCTTACGCTCACCGCCTCGGCCAACGACGGTGCGGCGGCACTCGCCGCCGCCGTCTCGGCACTGCCTGCCACCACCGCAGAATCGAGTACAACACCGGAGGCATCCCCTTCGTTTGGTGATCGTGTTGCAGAGACGATACAAAAGATCGGCATGGACCAGACCTATCTGGTCGACCCTTCCGGCCTCGATGTCTCCGATACCACAAGCGGTGCCTACGGATCGGCACACGATGTCGCGCGTCTCTTTGCCTATGTTGTAACACGCCACCCTTCGCTCTTGGAGGCGACGACCGAGGAGGCATATGAGGCCGTGTCCCTAGAAGACCTGCGTCATGCCGTTTACAACACCAACGAGATCATCGCCCGCCTGCCGGCGGCGCTCGGTTCAAAGACCGGCTTTACCACCATCGCCGGCGGCAATCTTGCTATCGTCTTTGAGGCCGGCCCCATGCGCCCTATTGTGGTGGTGGTGCTTGGCTCCACGCGCGAAGGGCGTTTTTCTGATGTTGAGCAACTCGTCTGGGCAACCATACACTCCATCCAAAAAAAACATTGACACATCGTGCTTACTGTGATTGAATGGTATTACAGAATCGGTGGGTTAACGAAAGAGGTGGAAGATGAAAGAAGTGGTATTGACAAATCGGGAGGTTTCTTTCTCCCGATTTGAAAAAATGATCATCAAGACATTGTGTCTTGAGATCAGAAAGATTATCACACTCAATGCCGAAGGAACATCGGGCGTTGAGGAAAGGAGGGAAAGGACGGGTAAAATCCTTTCGCTCTCCGAAGCGGAAGGGGACTACTTCACCGGAGTGGAAAAGGAACATGTCAGGCGCATGATGCGTCATGTACATGTTTTTGAATTAATTTCTTTTTGCATGACGAAAGAACGTCGTGCAAAATACCTCCAGTATGCACTCAACACCGTTGAGGTGTTGAGGGTATGCGAGGATGGAGAAGAGGGAGAGATTTCTGTGGACGGAGTAGTATACCGTCCGACCTTCCTCAAAGAGGAAAGGATATTGAATCGGATCTTCATGGAATTGGAGGAAGATCCCATTCAGAGAAAAAAAATAAGATACTCACTCGTCGCGACATTCAAGGAGGTTGAAGAAAAGTTGTCGCGCAATACCCCATTGCCGCGACAATTGACGAGGATAAAAATGCGGCCAATTGCCGCAAAAGATATCCCCGATTAAATCCCCACTATCATACTGCGCAAGGATGCGCACAAGGTGTGGGGATTTTTGTTTGCGGGAGGAGGGTGGTACCATGAGGGTATCACCCTATTTTTCTTTCTATGGACGCCCTCACCGCTATCAAAGTATTCATTCCCGCCGCCGTATCGTTTGTCATCGGCATCGCCATCACGCCGCTCGTGACAAACTTCCTCTACAAGCACAAGATGTGGAAGAAAAAGGCCCGCAGTGAAGCGACAGGCGGGGGAGGAGCACCCATCTTTCACGAACTCCACAAAGAACGCGAGGTGAATACGCCACGCATGGGCGGCATCATCATTTGGGCGTCGGTGTTACTCACCACACTCCTGCTCTGGCTCATCGCCTTCTTTGCCGAGTCGGACGAGGTGCGACGCCTCAGCTTCGTGAGTCGCAGTCAGACATGGCTGCCGCTTTTCACTCTCGTGGTCGCTTCACTCGTCGGTCTGGTGGACGATGTGCTTACCGTCTCGGGCAAGGGAGGGGCCGCCGGCGGTGGGTTGAAGTTGCGTATCCGTATCGTGATCGTACTGACACTCGGGTATATCGGCGGATGGTGGTTCTTTGCAAAGCTGGGCATGACTGCGCTTTCGGTGCCCTTTTTGGGCACCCTGCCGCTCGGAGTGCTCATCATTCCGTTCTTCATGCTCGTCATGCTCGCTCTTTTTGCAGGCGGCGTGATAGATGGCATAGACGGACTTTCGGGGGGGTTGATGGCGCAAATCTTCGCCGCCTATGGCGCGATTGCTCTTTTTCAAAATCAGGTCGATCTCGCGGCGTTCTGTTTTGTGATCGTCGGCGGTATATTGGCCTTCCTGTGGTTCAACATCCCGCCCGCCCGTTTTTATATGACCGAGACGGGTATCTTGGGTCTTACGACGACTCTGACCGTGATTGCATTTCTTACAGATGCCGTCTTTGTCCTTCCGATCATCGCCTTTTTAGTTCTCATCGCTCCGGCATCCTCGGCGATTCAAATCCTCTCCAAAAAATTACGCGGCGGAAAAAAAATATTCTTGGTAGCACCCATTCATCATCACTTTGAGGCCGTAGGGTGGGCACCCTACAAAGTGACGATGCGTTTTTGGGTGGCGGGGGCGATCTTGTCCATGATCGGCATCGTACTCGCACTCATCTGACCCCATCATGAAACGCCGCGTCGACAGCATCTTTCTCACGATTGTAATCACACTCCTCGTCGGCGGTTTTTTCATTTTTCTTTCAGCATCGCTCGGTCTTTTGGCGCGGGAGACGACCCGATTCTCCGGTATCGTATTTAATCAAGTATTCAGTTTGTGCATCGGCATCGGGGCGGCCCTTCTCGTGCAGAAGATCGACTACCGCCTGTTCAAAAAATACTCTCTGCATATTCTTATCGGTGCGGTGCTCCTCAATCTCGTCATCTTTATACCCGGTCTTGGGTTAGAACACGGCGGAGCGACACGTTGGCTCACGATCGGTTCATTTTCTCTGCAACCATCCGAATTTCTCAAACTTGCTTTCATCATGTATTTTGCCACATGGCTCAATGCCGTCCGTACCAAGGTGCGCACCTTTGCCTACGGACTGATTCCTTTAGGCATCCTTCTCAGTGTCATCGGTGCAATCCTTCTCAAACAGCCCGATACGGGAACGTTTCTCGTGATCTTCGTAACGGGTTTGGGGATGTTTATTGCAAGCGGTGCACGTTGGAAACATATCCTTACCACGGGCGGCGCTGCCGTGGTCGGTGTCGCCGTGTTGGCGCTTGTGCGGCCCTATGTGCGCGAGCGAATCATGACCTTCATTAATCCGGCTCTTGATCCGCACGGCGCCGGCTACCAGATACAGCAATCACTCATCGCCATCGGCTCGGGCGGGATCTTCGGCAGAGGGTTTGGACAGAGTATTCAGAAGTTCAATTATCTTCCCGAACCTGTCGGTGATTCAATCTTTGCCGTCTTTAGCGAGGAGTTTGGGCTTATGGGCGGTATCGCCCTTATGTCGCTCTTCGTCGCCTTCGCCTTGCGAGGGTTCGTTCTTGCCAGAAGGGCACCGGATCATTTTTCTAGACTGCTCGTCGCCGGAATTGTTATACTGATAACGACGCAAGCCTTCATGAACATGGGGGCGATGCTGGGGGTCGTACCCTTGACCGGCATACCTCTGCCGTTCATAAGCCATGGCGGATCGGCTCTGATAGCCGTCTTGCTTGGCACAGGGATCGTGCTCTCGATCTCCCGCCACGCGAGGCGTTAGAAATCGCCCTTATCACACCACCACTCCTCTCTATGAAGATCATGCTCACAGGCGGCGGGACCGCCGGACATTTTTACCCTCTCATCGCCATCGCCGAAGAGGTACAAGCATTGGCCGATGAACGCAAGCTGATTGAACCGACGTTGTACTACATGTCCAACGATCCCTACGACAAAAAACTGCTCGACGAGCACAGCATCATCTTTAAGCGCGCTCCCGCCGGCAAGCGCCGCATGTACCGATCGATTCTCAATTTTTTCGATATCTTCAAAATGGCCATCGGCATCGTGAAGGCGACATGGACCATGTTCTTTATCTATCCCGACGTGGTTGTGAGTAAAGGGGGGTACGCCAGCGTCCCCGCGACCGTGGCGGCGTTCCTTTTGCGGATACCGGTTATCATCCACGAGTCCGACTCCGTACCCGGGCGCGCCAATCTCAACGCGGCGCGCTTCGCCAAGCGCATCGCCGTATCATGGCCGGAGGCCGCCGCCTACTTTCCCGCCGACAAGGTGGCGGTGACGGGCCAGCCCGTGCGCAAAGATATCATGACACCCATACATCAGGGCGGTCATGAATATCTCAAACTCGACGAACACCTGCCGGTTGTCGTTGTTATAGGCGGCTCGCAAGGCGCGCGCACGATCAACGATGCCGTGCTCGATATCCTGCCCCAACTCATCACGATGAGTCAGGTGATCCATCAAACAGGTGAGACAAACTACGCCTCCGTGTCGAGTGTTGCGAGTCTCGTTCTGGATAAGAGCGAGCACAAAGAGCGTTACAAACCGATGGCATATTTGCATCCTCTTACGATGCGTATGGCCGCAGGCGTCGCTTCGCTTGTCTTGTCGCGAGCCGGATCGGGCTTGTTCGAGATCGCCGCATGGGGTGTGCCGGCGATCGTCATACCCATCAGTGAATCACAGGGAGATCATCAGCGCAAAAACGCCTTCAACTATGCTCGCTCGGGAGCGGCGATCGTCATCTCCGAAGAAAATCTGACACCGCATCTTTTGATGTCGGAGATACGCCGGATACTCGACAATGAAACGATGCGCCTACAGATGGCCGCCGCCGCCAAGGCATTTTTCACCCCCGATGCCGCACGTTCAATCGCCCACGAGGCGATTGCCATAGCCCTTCGTCATGAGGCATAATACCTGTATGGCAGAGCAATTGCGCCCCCGTGTGGCACCCCAAGGAAGAATCATCACCCGCTTCGCCCCGTCGCCGACGGGGACGTTGCACATCGGCTCGGCACGCACCGCGCTTTTCAACGCTATCACCGCGCGGGCGATGGGAGGTTTGATGCTGGTGCGCATTGAAGATACCGACCGCGAACGCTCCACCAAAGCCTTTGAGGAGAACATTCTTGAAGGTCTTTCGTGGCTTGGTATCTCATACGATGCCTTCTATCGCCAATCTGAACGGGGTGATGTATATGAGCGCTACATCAACAAGCTCATAGATGAAGGGCACGCCTACGAATCGGCGGAAGAGAAGGACGGCCGGCAAGGCACCGTTATTCGTTTTCGCAATCCCAACACCGTTGTTACCTTTAGAGATACGATACGCGGCGAGGTAACCTTTGATACCCAAGAGTTAGGGGACTTTGTCATCGCCCGCGACCGGCGCAACCCCCTCTTCCACCTTGCCGTCGTGGTGGATGATCACGAGATGGGTGTTACGCATATCATTCGCGGCGAAGATCACATCTCCAATACGCCGCGGCAAATACTTATTCAAGAGGCGATCGGTGCCTCGCGGCCCGTCTACGCCCACTTGCCGCTCGTACTCGCCCCCGACAAGAGCAAGCTCTCCAAGCGTCATGGCGCAACCTCCGTCGACGACTATCGCATGCAGGGATATCTGCCCGATGCCCTGGTTAATTTTCTCGCACTGCTCGGCTGGTCGCCCGATGAATCAGTGCGGCAGGCACATAATGACATCTTTACCTTTGATGAGCTGGTCGCCGCCTTCTCCTTTGACCGCATCCAAAAAGGCGGCGCGGTCTTTGATCTTGAAAAACTCAAATGGATCAACAAACAACATATAAAACGCCTCTCCGAGATGGAGCGCGATGCCTATCTTGAACGGTACCTCCCCGAGGATGTGCGCACCTTGCCCGACTACAGCACAGAACGCCTGCATCGTGTCGCGCCGACCTTGCTTGAACGCATCAGTATCGGAGACGATCTGCGCACGCTCCACGAAAAAGGTGAGGTGGGATATTTTTTCGAGCGACCACAGTACGAAGCGAAGGATGTGCTTTGGAGCAAGGAGCCCGATGCCCCTACGGCCAGACGGCATATTGATACCGTTCGTACCATGCTCGCCGGCATGAAAGAGGAGGACTTCACCGAAGAAAAAATCAAAGCCCTCTTGTGGGAGTATGCGACCAAGGAGGGGAGGGGTGCCGTCCTGTGGCCGGTACGCTTCGCCCTTTCGGGCAGGAACGCGTCGCCCGACCCTTTCGTCCTCTCCGCGCTCTTCGGAAAACACGAAACGGAAGAGCGTCTTGCCGCCGCATCGCGTCTTCTCGCATCGCATGGATAACCGCCATTATCTGACAATCAAACACTCCTCCGTCTTTCTGATCGGTTTTTTGGCGATAGGTGTTTTTGCTCTGCCCTATCATGCGCAGGCGGAAGGGGGGCTCGTCGATGCGCTCAAAGAAAAGATCTCTTCCAGAGTCGACGAGATCAAAAAACTGGAAACCGAAATCGCCACCTACCAACTGCAGGTGCGCGAAGTCAAAGAAGAAGCAAAGACCTTGCAGGGAGAGATAGCCTCGTTGACAAAGACGCAAAAAAGCCTTGATACGAACATTAAAAAGACTGCAAAGAAGATCACGGACACGACGCGTACCGTGGTAAAACTCACGCACGATATCGACATCAAATCACGCGATATTGCCACTCACGAGTCCGATCTCTCCGTTTCCGTGCGGTTGATACACGAATTGGATTCTCGCTCGCTCGTTGAGATCCTGCTTTCCGGCGACACCTTCTCCGGTTTCTTGGACAGCATCGAGAGTCTGGCGCACTTTCAAGCGGGCGTGCAATCCTCCATGCAAGACCTTCAAGAACTGAAAAACGACTTGGAGAGACAAAAAACGCGCTTGGAAAAAGAAAAGAAGGCGTTGCAATCGCAGGAGGTGATACTTGCCGATCAGAAGGTTATCGTACAAGATACGACGCGTACAAAAAACACCATCCTCAAAGAAACAAAGAATAAAGAATCAGAATATCAATCACTCTTGCAGGAACGATTGGCGCAGAAAGAGGCGCTCGAACGCGAAATCGCCGAGTACGAGGAGCAACTTCGTGTTGAGATCGACCCCAACACTCTTCCTGTTTCGCGTCCGGGTGTCTTGGGTTGGCCGCTTGAGGCGGTGCGGATCACGCAATTTTTCGGCAAGACCCCCTTCGCATCGGAGAACCCGCAAGTCTACAACGGTAGCGGGCACAACGGTCTCGACTTGGGTGCTCCTGTGGGCACCCCGCTGCTCGCCGCCGCCGCGGGTGTCGTCGTCGATACGGGAGACACCGACAAGCAATGCTACCGCGTCTCATACGGCAAGTGGGTGCTCATCCGACACTACAACGGCCTCTCGACGCTCTACGCGCACCTCTCGCTTATCAAAGCGGTCGCAGGGCAGGAGGTGGAGGCAGGGGATACAATCGGCTACTCCGGCAACACCGGCTATTCCACCGGTCCGCATCTGCACTTCACCGTCTTTGCCACCGAGGCGGTGCAGGTCTCCAGCTCATATAAAAGCAAGGTCTGCGGGACAAATCTCAAATTGCCATTATCGGCAAAAAACGGTTATTTAAACCCACTTTCGTACTTGCCAACACTCTCTGCCGCACAGTAGGAAGGAACTATTTCGCTGATGTTCCATGAGTCCGAGTATGCGGCCACTTGTACTTTACTTAACCGACTGATATAGTTTCATCAACGCACATAGGGGGGGTCCTGCGACAGGCCACCCTTTTTTATTTTATATATGGACACCGACCAAGAAAAAAACACCGACATACGCACACGCACGATATGCTTATTCGTCGCTTTTGCGTGCGCCGCTCTGACACTCATCGGCGTGGGTGTGATCGCCTCGGAAAGCCTCTTCTTGTCTGAAGACGAACGGGCCAAACAAGCGATCATCGATGCGTGGAGCGAAGAGGAACGGGCCTACAACAAGGATGCGGTAGGCGGCGCGACGCCCGAGGAGACCCTCGCGCTCTTTATCGCCGCTCTTGAAGTGGGAGATATACAAAAGGCGAGTGAATATGTGGTGGTGTATGAGAGGGAGGGGGCGCGAGATAAATTAATATCTTTTCAAGAAAAAAAATTGATGAGTGATTTAGTCTCTTATCTTAAAAATCATACTGAAAAATATCCGCTTAACTCTCAGTCACAATCAGACGATTATTTTATTTTTGAATCCTTTAATAATATGGGTGATTTGGTCTTGCAAGTAAGCATCACAAAAACACCGAACGGAACATGGCAAATACTGGATTTCTAAAAAGATCACTACTGATCATCATAGGAGGGGGTTTGCTCATCGGAGCAACCCCTTTTTTTGTGCATGCCTACGAGCCGGCGACGACACATGCCGCCCTCACCGATGAGGTGGTGGACTTCTTCAACCTCTCGTACCCCGCCATGGCTCTTACGGCAGAGGAAAAAGAAGCGGTGGTAGAAGGAAGTATCCGTGAGGACGACGACCTGCGCATGATGCGGCACTTCTACGACCCCGTCTACAACCGCGGCCTCACGATAGGCGGCAAGGAGTGGGAGGCATCGCGAGTTTGGTCGCAGGACACGCTTGCGCAGGCGGGGGCGGTTGGCGGCTTTGTGGCGAGTACCTTCACCTCACTCTACAGCGGCGAGGGAGACTACTCGTGGGAGCGGGCGGTCTACGAGTACGCCTGGGGCGACAAGGAGTATGCCTTGGAGGCGCTGGGGCATGTCTTGCACCTTATCGAAGACGCCTCCGTACCCGACCACACGCGCAATGATCCGCACCCGCCCATCTTGCATGAGGGGTCGCCGTACGAAGCGTGGACGAACAAGATAGATCGCGAGACTATCGATGTGCTCTCAAAAGTGCAGAACAGAAAGCCGACTATTTTTTCCGATTTGAACAGTTATTTTGAAAGCATGGCAAAATATTCAAATGGAAATTTTTTCAGTAAAGATACGGCTCCTGATAAAAGTGGGTATCCTTCTCCACAGGTGCAAAAATACCACCAAGGCATTGGTTATGGGAAAGATAGTTCTGGAAACCAATATCCTATAATAAGAAAAATTATAGAAATTGATGGATCGATTACTTATACATTGACTGCAAAACACGACTTGGTGCTCTCAAATTACTGGCATCTCCTCTCACAACAAGCCGTCCTCCATGGCGCGGGGGTCGTTAAACTCTTTTTTGACGAGGTGGAGAATGAAAAGGGGAGTAAGACACTCTACACCAAGAACCGCAGTTGGTGGGGCAAGGTGGTGGATGCGGCAAAAGAGAAGGTCTACAATGCGGCGGGTGTGCTCTATGGTGCAAGCGTCCCCTACGACGAGGTGCGCCGCCTGAACGATGACCCGCTCGCGCCGAGTGAGCCGACGGCACCTCTCCGCGCCGCCTCGGCCATTGGTGCAGAGCCGCAACCAACTCCTCCTGCGCCAACGTCGGACAGTGTGCCGACTGAGACGGTGCTTGAGCCGACAGAGCCGCAAGCACTTCTTGATGGGGCACCGTCGCCTTTGGCGACGGTGCCCGACACCGCCTTGCCCGCACGCATACCCGACCCCATGGCCCTGCCGCACTCCTACTCACCTGGTTTTGGCGGCGGCGCGGGTGCTCGTGCGGCTGTGTCGGTTGAGGAGCCCTCCGCAGAGCTCGGCAGTGGCACAGAGGAGCCCGATGACGAAGAGGATACTTCTGAAGACGAGCATGAGGAGCCGCCTCATGATACCCAAGCACCCGACCTTACGGCGGCTGGTGCGTGCGACGAGTCTCTCGCAAGCGACGGATGCCTGCTCTATGAGACATCGCGCGACTTTTCGTGGAGTTCTACAGCCGAAGATCTTGCGTGGTACATGACCGAAAGTGGCGGCGTATGGGCCACGACGACGGCCACGTCCACGCAGATTGCAGGTCTCAACGCGGGAGCGCATATTTTTGCGGTCGCCGCCTACGATACCGCAGGCAACGCCTCGGCGACGACGACCTTCATCTGGACGGTAGCGACCTTGCCCGTCGTCATCAATGAAGTCGCATGGGCGGGCACCGCCGCCTCGGCGTCAGACGAATGGATAGAACTCTACAACAGGACGGCACATACGATACCCCTTGCGGGATGGGCGCTCATAGCGGATGATGGTGTGCCCTACATTCCTCTTGAGGGGAGCATCGCCGCAGGCGATTACTACCTCATAGAGCGGGGAGACGACGAGGTGGTAAGCGACATCGCCGCCGATCTCGTCGCACCCTTCTCAGGAACAGGAGGCGGCTCGGGTATCTCCAATGACGGGGAGGGGCTCTCGCTTGTGTATCTGTCAGACGGGGCGACGACGACCGTAGATGCGTTTACCCGTTGCGGCAATTGGTGCGGCATCGGATCGGCATCGACGCGTCGAACCGCGGAGCGGTTCGACGCGTCGATCTCAGGGACGAGTACCGGCAACTGGGCGACCTCGCTCGGCGAGTTCATCGTGTATGGTGCCGATGCCGATGGCAATGATCTTGCAGGAACACCCGGGCACAAAAACAGTGTGAGTTATCAAATACTCGCCGGATCAAATCTCACCGCCGATACCACCCTTACAAAAGCGGGCTCTCCCTACATCATCCCGCGTTCGGGCATTACCATAGCGAGCGGGGCGACGCTCACGCTTGAGGCGGGTGCGGTGGTGAAGATCGTCGCGCCGAGCGAGCCGCAGATTATCGTGAACGGCGCGATAAAGGCGCTGGGCACCGCCGATGAGCCGGTCGTCTTTACCGCCTTTGCTGACGATACCTATGGCGGCGATACAAACGGCGACGGTACCTGCGACTCTGCCAATGCCTCGTCCACCGCCGCATGTCCCTACGCGGGCGCATGGCGCAGAATACTCATCAATACATCATCCATCGGCTCGCGCTTTGAACATGCGCACATCCGTTATGGCGGCATGGATGTCTTTGCTCAATCGCTCACCGCCGCGCTCTCTGTAGATGGTGCAGATGTCGCCATGGATCATCTGACGATCACCTCCAGCAAGGTCAACGGCCTCTACCTCAAAGCATCGAAGAGCAGTATCACACACAGCATCTTCTCGGAGAACGGGACGAGCACAGCAAAATCGGGCGTTGTCGTGGATGCGAGTAATGCAACGCTGGAAGAAAATACCTTTGACAAAAATGGGGTCGGCCTTACGGTGAGCGGCGCGGCCGGTGCGACGATTCGTACTAACACCTTTACCAATAACTCCGGAACGGCAGTTTCAGCATCGCTTACAGGCGCTATCCTCTCCGGCACGACCGGCTCGGGCAACGGTACCAATGCCATAGTCATCTCCGGATCAACCGCCTCGCCGAGCGATGGTGTGGCGACTACGACGCTTGCCGCAAATACCTTGCCCTACCGGCTCTCGGGCACGGTAACGGTCGCTTCCAGCACGGCTCTTGCCTTTGATGATGGTGTGACGTTACAAGGTGCCGCAAACACAGCCCTCTCCGTAAGCAAGGGCGGCTTTCTGTATCACAATGGCGCAGATACCTCATCGCTCACGCTTACCTCTCGGTATGATGACGGCGGCGCGACGGCTCCCGCCGAAGGAGATTGGTATGGTATCGAGGTTGCCGAGGGCGGTTCGCTCTCTCTGAAAGGATTTACCCTGCGTTATGCGGGCGGCAAGACAGGCGGCGGGGGAGTTGTCTTTGCATCAGGTGCGGGGACATCCACCCTCGCGACAGGCATCATCTCCGACAACACCCGTGCCGGCATCCGCGCCGCGTCGGGAAGCATCCTTTCGCTTAGCGACCTTACGATCGCGCGGCACGACGACAACAACCCCGAGGGCAATGCGATACACCTCGTCGGCGCGATCATGGAGGCGATCAATATAGTCTTTGACGGTAATCGTATTGATCTGCGGGCCACCGGCTCGGCAAGTACGACGTGCGCCTTGTGCCTCCGCGCCGACGGTTCGCAGATCGTTACCGATCCTTCCGATCTTATCTACTAAAACACCCAGGCTCTAAATACCTGTATTCTCGGTGGCGGAAGTATGCTATACTGAAAGCATGAGACGCTATCAAAACAATACCGGTTTCATACGATTCATCCTTCTGATCGTTGGTCTCGTCTTGGTTTTGAGTTATTTCAACGTCGATATCCGCGGAATTATAGAAGCCCCGCAAACGCAGGACAACATCTCTTATGTGACGGGTGCTGTCGTCTATATTTGGGATACCTACCTCTCCAACCCCGTTCTCTATTTTTGGAACAACATCTTCCTGAGTCTCCTCTGGTCGAGTTTCACTGCCAACTTGGAGAATATCAAAAACGGCCAACCAACAAGTTTTCAAGAGTTCGGTTCACTCCTCATCATACCCGGCACAGGGACAGGCACACGCTAGCGGCACTCGTTTATGAACTTCCGGTTCAAGGTCAATAGACACAAAATACCGTACTGTCAAGGTACGGTATTTTGTAGGGGATAGGGGAAGAGGAAAAGACACCTTGCATTTTCGATGAGATTTTGTGTATCGTGAAGGAAGAACTACATGGGTCAAGATAAGAGAGAGGTACGTATTGTGAATAATGAAATGTTGGTTACGGTTCGAAATGCGACGATTGTCGCTGAGTCGCTTACGCACGACCGTTATAATCTGTCTGACAGCAATCGAACACTTTTTGTAGAAGTAGATCCGTTAGGAACCTGCACCTTGGGGTTGAATCTTTATTTCCTGGTTTCGAATACTGCCATTGAAGCACAGCGTGTGGAGATGGCTTGCAGAATAGCCAGTATTTTTACATCTGTGGACGGGGATAATGGTACTCCAATTCAAGCTTCGCTTCCTATGTGTCTATGGATGCGCAGGGATGCCTACTGGATCTTCATGACGACCATCTTGGAGCTCACCGAGGTCTACTGGAGAGAACAAAAATTCACTACCGAGCATACGATGCGTTTATATAAAAAACACATTGCGCCGGTCCTATCGAATTTTGCGTCATATAAGGATCGCTGGGTGGATGCACTCAAACCGGGGGAAATCGTTCTCCGCCGCGGCGAATTAGCTGACGAGGTGAGATCAAAACTGTAATAGCGTAAAGGCCGCGTTCACTCTTCGTGGCCTTTTGTTTTTTGATTATATTGTCGCAAAATGTATATTATGCGACGTATAGTAATTTCATATTCCCCGCATACCATTCTTATGCCCCCACCCCCTCTCAATCTTCGATTCTGGTTGGTGCAACGCAATTTCCTTTTTGATGGAGGTAAATAATCGTCGGTCGTATTGTGGTGATACTCGACACCTCGACATGGTGAGCGTTTACCGAATTTTTGCAAAAAATATCCGTACACTAATTTTAACGACCGTTAAAATTAGTGTACGGTATCAAACTCCCCTCATCACTAACTATAAGTGATGCCCACCAAAACAAGATTTACTTTCCTCGAGTTTTATCTACAAAAGTAGAAATTGAATGAAGGTATTAGACACGGCAATGATAGTTCTAATGTATTCATCTACAAAAGTAGAAATTGAATGAAGGTATTAGACCTATAATGTATGGAATATGGCATTAATCTACAAAAGTAGAAATTGAATGAAGGTATTAGACGGATCGCCATCGAGCGAATGGACACATCTACAAAAGTAGAAATTGAATGAAGGTATTAGACATGTAGTAGCCGGTGCGACTTTTGGTATCTACAAAAGTAGAAATTGAATGAAGGTATTAGACTACTGGTCTCGCTCCTCGTCAGTGAATCTACAAAAGTAGAAATTGAATGAAGGTATTAGACGGATCGCCATCGAGCGAA
>CAYGCZ010000012.1:0-484 GCA_964348495.1 uncultured Candidatus Saccharibacteria bacterium | reverse complement strand
AGCCGGTGCGACTTTTGGTATCTACAAAAGTAGAAATTGAATGAAGGTATTAGACCTATAGAGAATTTTACGGAGCTTCTATCTACAAAAGTAGAAATTGAATGAAGGTATTAGACTTCCCGGGTGAACGAAATATCTCACATCTACAAAAGTAGAAATTGAATGAAGGTATTAGACAAAATCTATGAATCTCCCTGCAGAAATCTACAAAAGTAGAAATTGAATGAAGGTATTAGACTTGTCGTTCGTCGCTGTTACGTTCGAATCTACAAAAGTAGAAATTGAATGAAGGTATTAGACTGAGGTCAGGTCACGGATGTTTCGCATCTACAAAAGTAGAAATTGAATGAAGGTATTAGACCAATCCGTATACAGGCACAAGCTATATCTACAAAAGTAGAAATTGAATGAAGGTATTAGACAAGACCCCTTAGAGCCTGTTCATAATCTTCTCAACAACAGCACCACAAAGGCCAACACCATC